>JBPYES010000494.1:0-45945 GCA_051984825.1 Jatrophihabitantaceae bacterium | reverse complement strand
CCTCGACCATGCGGCTCCTGGCAGCGGCAGATCGTGACTGCTCCACCCTCGCATTGTCTCTCGGATCCGCGCCCCGTGGCGGCCTACCGAGGGCATCGATGGCGCTTGGTCGGGAGGCCGGCGCTACGAGCAGCTGAGGCCGCTGGTGACGCTGTCGAGAGCAGTCTTGAGCTGGGCGACCGGGCCCTGAAGCTTCGCCTGCAGCTGGCCGATGTCCGACTTGCTGAGGCCCTGGAAGGTGGTCTTGACGCTGTCCCACGCGGATCGCAGGCTGGCTGCGCCGGCCTGCGCGCTCGAGGACATCTCGTTGAGAAGGTTCGTGAACGCCGTCTCGAGGGTGCTCACATCCGTCCGCACTGCGGCCAGCTTCCTGGCCTGAAGGTCCGACTTGAGCGTCGCGGCCGAGCTCTTGACGGTCGCCAGCGCCTGGCAGACCGCTGCGCTTCCCGTTGTCGCGCTGCCCGCGGCAGCCGTCCCCGTGCCGGCCGTGGTCGTCGCGGTCTCCGAGGTGGTCGTCGCGGTTGCGGCGGGAGTCGGGCTGCCCGGGGACGAGCCGCCTCCCGAGGTGTTTCCCGCTGTGCTCGAGCACGCCGCAAGCACAAATGCCACGAGCGCGGCCAGCGCGACCCTGGGCAGCATCTTCGTCTTCATCGCGATCTCCTCGTCGTCGGCTCCTCGCATCGTCCGTCCGGATGCTTGGAGATCGCATCACCCGTACTGGATAGTCATCCACACCCTTTCCGCGCGCCCAACGCCGCCCGACAGGTCCGGCCCCGGCCGAACGGCATACGCCGGGTATGCCGCCTCTGCTGGGTCACGTCGGCCCGCCTCGGTCGCGCCCACGACGCCAAGCGGCATACGGCCACCGAGAGCCGTATGCCGTTTGGACACCTCGTCGGAGCTGGTCAGCGGGTGACCACGCCCTTGGGAACTGCGAGCTTCAGCTGGGCCGCCGATGGCCGGTGGTGACCATTTCCGCTCTGCGGTGCGTTGAACACCTGGGTGTCATAGGCCATGTGTCCGACCATGTTGGCAAAGGTCTTCGACATCCAGGTCAACACCTCGGGATCGTTGTTGCTGAGGTTGTCGCACCAGCGGAACGGGTTGTCGACGCAGCCGCCGTCGTCGCCCGGAACGTTGCCCTCGAAGTTGCCCTCGAACCCGCCGAAGAGGTTGACGTCGGAGGCGAGCTTGCAGCAGTCCTGTCCCGTCAGGACACCGCTGGCCGGGATCCCGGCGGCCTGGAACATGAACGCATCGGTGCCGTCGGCCGAGAAGAGAATGTTGTTCTTCCCGATCGAGCTGAGGTAGTCGATCGCGTAGTCGCGTCCGATCGCCGAGGGAGCCCAGATGCTCGGCGGCATCGGGGTGCCAGGACCGCGACCGAAGAGGTTGACCCCGTCCTTCGGGTCGATGACGCCCGCGACGTAGTTCGGTGTTGCTGTGACGTCGGCGTCGAGGTCGAACTTGATCTTGGCAAGCTCGTCGGCCGGGAGAGTGTTGACGTAATACTTCGAGCCGAGCAGGCCGAGCTCTTCGCCGCCGAACCAGATGAAGCGCAGCTTGTTGCGGGTGCTCGTGTTCTTCAGCTGCTGGGCGATGTCAAGGATCGTGGCCGAGCCCGAGGCGTTGTCGAGCATTCCGGCTCCGTAGATGGCGTCGAGGTGGGCGTCGACGACGAGGATGTTGTTCGGGTCGCCACCCTTGGAGTCGGCGATGACGTTCCAGTCGGAACGGTTCGGGTCGTCGATGAGCTTGACGTCGATGGTCATAACCGGGCCCGAGCCTGGGACGTACTGCGCCAGAAGCTGGGTGCCCACGGCGTAGGACGTGAAGATGACGGGGATGGTCTCGTTACCTGAGAGGCCCCCATTGAAAACGCCCGTACGTCCTGGGTTGCCCTCGTTGAAGATGACAGCCGCCGACGCACCGGCGGCCTCGGCGTTGGCCACCTTCTGGGCGAACGTGCACGTGCCGCGCTGGATCAGGGCGATGTTGCCCGGGACGAACGTCGCGAAGTCGGACGCCGCGCAGCCGCTGGCCGAACTGGGTGTGGGCGTTGCGGGCACGATGATGCCGCCCGCGGGTTGGAGCTTCGCAGTCGGCGAACCGGCGACCTGTCCAGGGTTGAAGTCCGTGCCGAGCACGAACGACTGCGGAGTCGGCGAGTTCTCCCGCAACACCGGGTCCCCGACGAAGCTGTGGTAGTGGAACTTGTACTCCTGCTCCGTCACGTTGTAGCCCGCTGCTCGCATGACGTCAGCCACGTAGTCGGCCGAGGCCTTGTAGCCGGGCTCCCCTGAGTTGCGGGACGGATGGCCGTCGGCGCCAGGGTTGGCGTCCGCGATCTGCTGGAACTTGACCATGTAGGACCAGAGGTCGTCCTTGTTGACGCAGTCGATGAGCTTCTCCGGGGTGTTGTTGACCCGGTTGGCACACGCCGTCGAGTTTGCGTCGGGGGTCGGAGCCACCGGAGTGGCGTTCGAAGCGACCGGTGACAGGGCCCCAGCCGCCGCCAGTACAGCAGCAGTGGCGACCGCGAGCCTCCATCCTCGACGTCGTCCGTGTCGTGGGCTCATTCGTGATGCTCCCTTCCTGACGGCGGAAACTCACCGGCGTGGTCGTCGACGAGCCCTCAGATGCTACTGCCGTTCATCCCGAAGGTGACCACGACAAAAAGGACGTCTTCGGCTGCCGGTGACGTCTGACGTCTCGCGAGCGCCCGTAGCTCATCCCGAGTCGCCGAGAACCCGGATCGGCCGAGCCGCCAGGTAGGCCTCGATGTCCTCGATGACCTGCGTGAAGTAGGCCGCGTAGTTGTTGCGGGTGACGTAACCGAGGTGTGGCGTGGCGAGCACGTTGCGCAACGTCCGGAAGGGATGCGCGGCAGGCAGGGGTTCGAGATCGAAGACGTCCAGGCCGGCGCCGGCGATGCGCCGATGCTGCAGGGCCTCGAGCAGTGCGGCCTGATCGACTATCGCCGCCCGCGCGGTGTTGATCAGATAGGCGGACCGGCGCATCGATTCGAGCGCGGCGCGGTCGACGAGGCCGCGGGTGCGCTCGCCGAGGACGAGGTGGATGGACACGAAATCGCTCGACGCGAGCAGCTCGTGCATCCCGCTGGCACAGTGCACGCCCTGTGCGATCGCACGATCCTGCGTGAGGTTCTCGCTCCAGGCCTGAACATGCATACCGAAGGCCAGTCCGACGCGGGCCACGTCCGCGCCGATCCGGCCCAGCCCGAGCAGACCGAGTGTCGCGCCGGCAAGGTCAACCCCGATCCCGTTCGGCCACTGCCCGCCGGAGCGCATCGCGACACTTTCGGCCACCAGATGGCGCGCCAACCCCAGGATCAATGCCCAGGTGAGTTCGGCCGGCGGCCGCGAACCGCTGTCCGTGCCGCAGACCGTCACGCCGTGCCGGGACGCCGCGGCCAGGTCGATCGACGCGTTCCGAAAGCCGGTCGTCACCAACAACCGCAGGTTGGGAAGCCGATCAAACAGGCTCCCCGGAAAGGCCGTCCGCTCGCGCATGACAACGACAATCTCGTCGTCATGCAACAGCTGCGCCAACTGCGCCTGGTCCGAGATGTGCTCGTGCAGCACACGGACCGCGACCCGGCTACCCAGCGCTGTCCAGTCCGCGAACTCGGTCGCCGCGCCCTCAAAGTCATCCAGGACAGTGCACCGCAGCACCCCGATCACCTCCCTCACGACCGGATACGGAACCGTCAGCCACGGTTCCTATCACGATCGGACCTCACAACGCCTGGCCTTCCATCCCAGGCCGTTCGCGACGGAGTCGACAGACGGCGGGACGTAGGGCCGTACGGGCACGCCGCTGATCGCGAGGCACTGACCGTGGTTCAGCGCGCGGTCGGGCGGCGTCCCCACGCGCCGATGTGGGCAAATCCGCACGCGAGGAAGTCCGGTTGGGCCGGGCGGTTCATCAGCACGTGGGCCTCGGCCTCGGTCATGATTCCGGCGTCGAGGCAGGGTTGCTGCAGGGCGGCCAGGCTGAGCTGATAGAACTCGGCCAGCGGCGTGCCCGGGGCGACGATGTCTAGCTCGGCGTCGGCCCCGACCTCGTCGAGGTTAAGCCGGTGAATCTGACGAAGCAGCGTTCGGCCTTGGACCATCGAGCCGTGTGGGAACGCTTCGTGCCAGGCCCGCGGGTGGGCAGACCACAGCGGATCGAGGTCGCCGTCCCACATGCCGAAGTCGGGCTCCTCGAGCAACAACCATCCGCCGGGTACCAGCCAGGAAACCATGCGCTTGAGGATCGACATCCGCCGGTCAACGTGCATGAGCACAGCGCGCGCGTGGACAAACTCAAAGGACCGTTCCGGGAAGTCATCGCTGCGCACGTCGTGCACGACGACGGTCAGGTTCGGCGCGGCGACGGCGGATAGCTGGTCTGTCTGCAGATCAGTGGCTGTGACATGACCGTCGTCTCCGACACGCTCGCACAACCAGCGTGCTATCGAGCCGAGCCCCGCGCCGACCTCCAGACAACGCGCGCCGGGTTGAAGCCCGAGGCGCTCGATCCGGCGAATGGACAGCGGGTCCAGGCGCTGCTCGAACAGTCTCAAACGCCGCGACTCGGCCGCCGCCGTGTGCGGGAAGGCATAGTCCGACGCCTTATCGGTCACGCGCCGATTCTGTTCGCGCAGTAGCCGGCCAGCAAGCAGCCAGCCTCATCCTGCGTCGTGCGGGTCGCCGTCGCAAGTTGGCCGTTCATCGACAGGCGCCCACGCGGCGGCGGTAGCGGTCCAGGCGGGCGAGCTCGCCCTGCCAATGGCTAATCCGATTGCGGGGATGCTTCCTTGATGTGGGTGACAAAGGTCCTCACTGCGGGGAAGGCGAGGTCCGGGCGGTCGCGGAAGATGAGGTGACGCGCCCCGGGTAGCCGCACGAGGCGGGTGGTGTCGGCCGGCAGCTGGCTGACTAGTTCCTCGACCACGGGCAGTGGGCAGACCGGATCGTCCTCGCCGGCGAGGACCAGGACGGGGCACCGGACAGCACCGAGCAGGCTCCACGGATCGAAGCTTGAGACCTCGTGGCGGTTGTAGTGTGCGACGAGGTCCGGGTTCCTGATCATCCGGGCCAGGAACTGGCGCGACTCCTCGGCCCAGCCCGGCGTGGCGCTGTAGAGCGGGTAGCAGACGCGGTTGAACTCAGCCTGGAGATCCTCAGCTTCCCCGGCGTAGATGCGCTCGATGATGGCGGCCGCCTCGGGGCCGCCGACGCGGCCGAACCCATCGATGACTCGCGGGCCGCCCCAGTGGCCACACGTCGTGTTGGCCAGAATGATGCCGCCAGGGTGATCGGGGAACAGCGCCGCGTAGGTGAGGGCGACGTCTCCGCCGAAGCTGCTGCCGAGGATGACGGGCTTGTACAGTCCGAGAGCGTCGCACAGCCGCCGCAGGTCATCGGCCCAGGTCCGCATGTTCCAGAACTCGGCGCTGCTGCGTTCGCTCCGGCCGTGGCCGCGCAGGTCGAAGAACAGGACCTGGACGTCGTCGGCAAGCGGCTCTAGTGCGGACTTCACCGTCATGTGGTCGAGGCCGGGGCCACCATGGACCGCCACCAGAACCGGGCGCTCCGCCGTCGTGTCGCCCTGCGGGATGACTGACGGCCCGGAGACATCGAACCACAGCGACACATCGCCAAGGCTGATGCGCACGCGACCTCCAGGAGGACTGCGGCGGGCCGGGTCAGAGGCCCACAGTAATCGCCTGTCGGCTAATGAACCTGGCGACCAGAAGACACGCGTAGGCGTGACGTCAGTGCATCGACGCTCCGCGTCAGGGGGTCTCGCTTCGGGACTCGCTGATCTGGTCGCCTAGCTCGCGCAGCTCAGAGATGACCTCCGCCGGCGGCTGCGCTCCGTGTTTGATGGCGGCTTGGGCAATTCGCCGGAGACGCTGATGGTGATCTTCGCCGGCTGGCTTGAAGACACCGCCGTAGTACTCGAGTGGATCCACGTCTCGGTCGGCTGCCTTCAGTGCGCGCAGCCGGGCATTCGCATCGTCGATGTGGGCCTCGAATTCCATACGATCGTCAAAGGCGACGGTCGTCTGATGACGACGCTCGTGTCGCGCCGGGTCATAAGCGTAATGACGAACGACGTAACGACCTATCGAGTCGTCTTCCGGATCAACCTCGGCCACGATCAACAGTCTGAGGCGCCTACCACTTCCGTGCCACCCGCAGCTCGCTGCGACGCGCGCACATGGCGCTTCCAGGACGGTCGTGTGCCTCATAGCGCAGCGCACTACCGAGATTGGGGCGGCCCAACTCGGCCGAGCTCTCGTCGTCGCTGGTCATCACTTCGACCTACTCGCCGCTTGCGACGAGTGCTGCAAGGGTCTTGTCGATCCGTCGTAGGCGTGTCTCCGCCTTCTTCGCGCTGTTGATAGCGAGCACGTGCTTGCGCCTGCCGCTGTTGGACAGGCGCTCGTAGGCGGCGGCGGCGATCGGAGCGGCGTCCAGGGCGCGGGCGAAGTCCGCAGGTTCGACCAGGACACGAGGCTCGGCATCGATCTCGACGTCGACCTCGACCTCGTCGCCGGTCACGACGCCGGCGGCTTGCCGGTTGGCTTTGCTGAGGCCGAGCAGGTAGCGGCCGCGCATGATCGCGACCCTGCTGCTCCACGAGTGCCCGTTGATGGTGATCCGCACCGCGGGCCGCTTGCCCGCGCCGAGCGCTTGCACAACCTCTGCGGCAATCTCCAAGCCCTTCATGGGTTCCGGGGGCTCGACGTAGGTGCGAAACTTCATGATCTGCTCCTGCGAACGTGGGGTCAGCGCGCGGCGCGACCGCTTCGAGACGCGTCCACACCGGGCGGACGGGGCGGGTTACCTGTCGTGCCGTTGTGCTCAGCCGCCCGACTCACGGCGATGCGGCCTGCCAGGCGAAACCGTCGGGGTCGGTGAAGGGCCCGGCATCGCCGCAAATCGTGAGCCGATGCGATCCGGTGCCCTCGGGCGAGACGCCGGCATCCTTCGCGAGGGCACGGCGCTTGTACAGCGCCAACTTGAGCTGACCGGGGGCAGCGGTGGCGAACTCGACGTACTTGCTGCCGAAGCTCTTCGCGACGGCCAGGCCGCGGTCGGTGTAGAACCGCTTGCTCGCGGTCATGTCCGCCACGCCCAGCAGCAGCGCCAGCCCGTCGATCCCGCCGGTGCCCGGGCCAGTGTCCTTCTTCGCATCGGTCGCGACCTTCCAGATCGCCCCGTCCGGGGCACGTACCACGCCGGAATAGCCTCCCCAGAACTGCTTCCCGGCCGGCTTCAACGACGTGGCACCGGCGTCGAGGGCCGCGGCGATGAAGTTGTTCACGGTGGTGGGCTGGGACACCAGCAGCGATAGCGTGAAGCCACGAAAGCCGGTCGTCGGTGCATCCGAGACCCGCAGGTGCACCCGAGTGCCCAAATCGAAAGCTCCGGCGTAGAACGCCTTGGCGGCGGTGGGGTCTGCGACGTCGAGAGTGACAAATTCGAGGGAAGCCATGCCAGTCACGCTAGGCACCGTTCGGTCACCGGAGCTTCTTGATTCCTGACCGGTTCCTCACCCGTTTCGACAGGCACCACGGCCTCGCGCTTGCAACTGTGCGCGCGGACTGGCCGCCGAGATTGACGGACATGACATTCTCGCCGCGTACATGGCCTCCGGCACATGACCGCTCCGACCAGGCGGCATCGTTGCGCGCATCTGAATCGCGGCAGTTTGACAGCTCCGCGTTCCCACCCCCACACCGCTTTGCGCACAGCCTGTCGCTCCGACTTCGTGGACAGATCGAGGCTTGTACATCAGGCTGCCCGCGGCACGATCGCGCGACCAGCGGCAGATGCGGACGCATCCGCGTCCAGCCGATGGCCGGGTTGTGATCGTCTTCTAGTCGGCGCCGGAGCTATCGGTGTTCCGCCACGTTGGGCTTACCCTTTGCTGGCCGGCGTCGACCCCCGTTCGCCGCTGCGCACGGGCGCATTGGGGGTAAGCCGTGGCAAAGTCAGAGTCTCCACGAGCGGATGGATTCGACGTCGACGGGTCGATGCCACGGTCCGGGTCTGAGCCCGGGCAAATTGTCGTTCCCGACGACGCGCCTACCCAGGACGCCCCCGTAGTTTCCGACGACGCACCAGCAGGGCCGCAGCGCCCGGCGTGGACGAGCCCCGCACCGGACGCCCGTACGGTTCCGGAGGTCGGGCGCGGGGCTGGCCGTCGCCAGCGACGCGTGGCGCGGTGGATCGCAGCGATGGGCCTGACCGTCGTCGGGCTCACTGCCTGGTTCGCCTTCGCTCACCCGTTCGGCGGATCGAGCGCGAGTCATGCATCAGTCGGATCGAAGACGGGTCATTCATTAGTCGGATCGAGCACGGAAGCTCCAACGCGACTCACGACCGGCGTCTGCTTCAACTATGTGGACCCGTCCGCTGTCGCCGTCCTTCCATGCACGCAGCCACACGACAGCGAGGCGTACTACCGGTACACCTTGTCGCCTGGTCCCTTCCCCGGCTACGACGCCGTCTGGGAGGCTGCCCGGAACACGTGTAACGCCCAGCTCAACCGCTATGTCGGGCCCGAGGTCCGTGGCGTCTTCTACGTCACTTGGGTGCTCACGCCAGGTCAGTCCGAATGGGCCGCCGGCAACCGCCTCACCGTCTGCGTGCTCAGCCGAATCGACACCGGAAAAGCGACCGGTTCCGCCCACCAAGGGCACGCGTTCGGCGGATCGAGCGCTGGTTATTCATCAGTCGGATCGAGCACGGAAGATTCAACGCGACTCTGAGGTTGCCCCGCTTCGACGGACAGGGTTATTGGCTTGATCAGGCTACCTTCGCCAGGTCGTCGCTTCTGGCGGCTGCCTCGAACTCGTTGGGTGTCTGGTAGGCGAGTGAGCTGTGCAGGCGGGTGCTGTTGAACCAGGCGATGTAGTCGACAATCGCGCGGCGGGCCGAGGCGCGGGTGGGCCAGGCGCGCTGGTCGAGGCATTCGCCCTTGAGCGCGGCGAAGAATGACTCGGCGAGGGCGTTGTCCCAGCATTGCCCGGTGCGCCCGACCGAGAGGGTGATGTCGAGGTCGCCGGCGAGGGTGGCGTACTCGCGGCTGGTGTATTGACAGCCCCTATCCGAGTGGAAGATCAAGCCAGGTTTCGGGTTGCGGGCGGCGACCGCGTTGGCCAGTGCGTCGGCGACCAGTTCGGTGCGCAGGTGGTCGGCCATCGCGAAGCCGACCACGCGGCGTGAGGCGACGTCGATCACGGTGGCTAGATACAGCCAGCCTTCCCAGGTCGGGACGTAGGTGATGTCCCCGCACCAGCGGGAGTTGATCGCCGCGGCGTTTGCCGTGAAGTCGCGACGCACCAGGTCGGCGCGTGCGGCGGCGGCCGGGTCGGCGATGGTGGTCTTCTTCCACCGCTTCGGCGTCCGGCCACGCAACCGGGCTTGGCGCATGAGTCGTGCGACGCGTTTCTTGCCGTGCCGGCGACCAGTGCGACGCAGTTCAGCGTGGATGCGCGGCGCCCCGTAACGACCCTTCGAGTCCTCGTGCAGTTGCCTGATCACTTCAGTCAGCTCCACATCATCCCGATCACGGTGCGAGGGCTGTGCTTCACGGGCGGCGTAGTAGGCGGCACGGGAGACCTGCAGCAGCTCGCACGCCCGCTTGACGTTGCGCCGCTCAGCCTTCTCCGCCTCGATGAACGGATACACGTTCACCGGGTCTCCTTCACGAAGAAAGCCGTGGCCCGCTTGAGGATCTCGACGTCCTCGCGCAGCCGCCGGTTCTCCCGCCGCAGCTGGGCCAACTCCGCCCGCTCGGCGCTGGTCAACCCGTCACTGCGCGTCCCGGCGTCCCGCTCGCCCTGCTTGACCCACTCCCGCACCGCTGTCTCGGTCAGATCGAAGTCCCGCGCCACCTGCCGCATCGACCGATCGCCACGCTGACACAACTCGACGATCTCGGCCTTGAACTCCGCAGTGAACGAGCGCCGCGCACGCCGCTTCCTGCCCTCCACGTCCTCCATGATGAACATCCTCTCCGGGGACAAGCCCCTGATCTTGGATGTCCGTCAAAGCGGGTCAGCCCCAGCCGGCAACCGCCTCACTGTCTGCGTGCTCAGCCGTATCGACGGCGGAAAAGTGACTGGCTCCGCACACCAAGCGCACTGAGTCGCAACCGCATCGGCGCCACCCCCGCGGCAATGCTTCCGCGCATCAGGGCAATCTTCATGCCATGGCCTGCGTGAACATGCACGGCGCGGACGCGCGACTTTCGGCAAGGGTGCGCACAACCAGCGGCATGGCCGCGCGATAGCGCGCTCCGCGCGGCATAAGCGGACCGACATGGCTCGCAAGGGGCTAGGTGCCGCGCTTTGCCACTTTCGTTGTGCGCCGGGCGCCTTGCATACAGCAATTGCTAAATCATGCGTGCCCATCGCAGCGAGTCGTTCGCTTCCTTCCCGCACCGCGCACATTCCCGATATCTGCTGCTGCCATCCTCGCTGCTGAGGTCCACCCAGTAGTGCCGTATCAGCCTGCAGTAAAGCGGACGGCGTCGCCGGGGTGGAAAGACGATCTCCATGTCGGCGGCGGTCGCGTCGGATGGGGTGTTGATCGCGGCGCGTAGCGCCCAGGATCGGGTCAACACAGCGGCCGCGTGGCGGAGCTGCCGGGTCCCGCCCAGGCCATACAGTTCGGCGAGGAACTCTTGCCGGTAGCGGTCTCGGGTCGAGCGCGGCAGCACCCAGGTCGCCACGCGGATGGTGTGCCGGGGCCAGAACCTGGCGGCCCGCATCGCCCGCTTAGCCATGACCACGCCCCCTCTCCGCGCTCATGACGGTTCGGCCACGGGCCGCGGGATGCGCACCCGGCGCTTGGACTTGGACTGATACGCCTCCGCGAGTGCGGTGCGGGCGGCCTGCGCGCCGGCTGCAGTGAGCCGGTAGTAGCGCCGCGCCGGGCGCCCCTCCACCTTGGGGTCGATGTCCTCCCAGCGGGACTGCACCCAGCGCAGCCCCTCCAACCGGGCCAAGATCGGGTGCACGGTGCCGGACGGCAGCCCGGCCGCATCACCGATTTCCACCCCGTACAACTCCGCCTGCGGGTCGGCCAGCAAGGCCCGCAGCACGAACTGGGTGGGCAGGGTCATGCGGAGCTGATCAGCCATAGTCTTACTCTACCTAGCCCTAGGTAGAAGTCAAGCATCCCTGCCAGAGTAAGCGCGGCCTGAATTGAGCACTTGTTCGCTGCGCAGGCAATTCGGCAGGAGCGCGCACGACCTGCGGCGTGAGCGGAACATGTCGCATCACGGTCGCGGGACCGCGCGACTCGTTTCTCGTTAGTCGCCAGTGACGCCGTCGGCGAGTTCGCGGAGGATGTCGAGGTGGCCGTTGTGCCGAGCGGTCTCCTCGATCAGGTGCGTGATGATGTATCGGAGCGCGATCGGCTTGCCGGTGTCGCCGTCCTTGGCTACTGATTTTGCGTTCCAGTCGCGGGAGGCAACGATTTCGTCGGTGTGGGCTGCCTGAGTGGCGTACTCGTCGAGTAGTTCGGCCAGCGGTCGTTCGAGTCCAAGACGCATCTGCAGTTGGGAGTCGTCGTCCGTGCCCGGCCATTGGTTGGGCTGGCCGAGGAAGATGACGTCGATCCAGAACGCTTCCGACCAGCGCAGATGGCTGACCAGGCCGGCGATGCTCATGGCCGGTGAGCTCGGCAGCGGCGTCTTGACCGCATTCGACTGGGACAAGCCGCTGCACTTGGCGTGCACGGTAAAGCGAACGTACTTCAGAAGTTGGGCGAGGGTGGTGCGCTTGTCGAAGGCGGCCGGGAAATCGGTGCGATTGCTCGGGTCTATGTGGGTCAAGGAAGTTCCTCAGCGGGCTGGTCGCCCCTCGTAACAGTCAGATCGACCGCGCGACGCAAGCCAGAACCGCCCTTGTCCCAGCCGATCTCGCAGAACAACAGACGTCCGCTTGGCTGATCAAGTCGAATTCGTAGGTCGCGGTCACCCTCTGAGACTACGGGTCACGGCACAAGCACGATCGCGCGCGAACAGCGGGATGTGGGTGCGGTTATCTGAGCGCGATCTGCCGTGGCGGCGACAGGGGGAACGCAGATGCACGATAGAGCATGGTGATGGGCCGTGCGTAGTGCTCGATGGGCTGGGTTCGTGGAATCTGCGTGCTGGCGGTTCCGCTCAGGACCTGCGTCGCCGAGCTCGGCTTCTTCGTGTGGCACGCTGGATTTGTGGCGCGTGAGGATGCCGATACCCATCCCGGCCCGGACAGTCACCCCGCGATGACTGTCGTGGCGAGGATCGGCCGTCTGCTGGTTGAGCGGGACGTAGTGGCGCTGGCCGACAGCGCTGACCGGGTGGATGCGCTTGAGGCCCTCGACGCGGCGCTAAAGCAGGCACGCTGCGAGTTGCGGTCGGAACTGGCTGGCGAGGGACTGCTCGCGTGGCTGGCGGCGAGCCTGCACTTGGCGCAGGTCGAGGTCGAAACGCTGGCGTTGTGCGTCGCGGCCGATGTGGACACCGACACCGCGCGGCTCCTGGCCGTTGCTGGTGGACTAACCGTCGGCGCGCTTCACCGCATCCTGGGTCCGGACGCCGTGTTAGCCGTGGCCGACGACGCGATGCTGCGGCGGGCTGCGCTCGTCGATGTCGACAGTGACGGCCCACTGGTCGCAGCGCCCGTCTCGGTCCCCCGGGTGGTTGCCTGGGCGTTTGCGGGTGCTACTTCGCCCGATGCGTCGCTGAACACTGCGGTTGAGTACCTCTCCGCGCCGCCCGACCGCGCCGACGGCGCCCGTCGGGTGCTCGCGTGCTCGCCGGACAGGGTGCGCCGTGTCCAAGCGGCTGTACTCACTGCCCACGGCAGCGCGTTTGCGGTGAGTCCGCCCCCGCACTCGCAGGAGGGGTGGGAGGCACTCGCCCGGCAGGCCACGCTCGCCGGCTGCGGGATCGTCCTCGATGTCACGGAGGTCGGCCCCGACGTGCGTGCCTGGATCTCCCGCGCGCGACACCTGACGTGGGCTCTGGTCTCACCCGAGCCGCTCCCGCTCGACGCGTTGCCACGCGAGCCATGGGTGGAGGCGGCCGTCGACCGCCCGGCCGTCACCGACGGTGAGTGGCGCGGCGTGTTCGGCTCCGCCCCGGTACCCGCGCGACGACCCACCGCGTCCCAACTGCGGGCGCTGGCGCCTATCTCCCCACCCGGAACCGACCCGGCAGTCGCCCTGCACCGCCTGGCCGCGGGGACGCTGCTCGCGCACGCCCGCCGCGTCACCCCGTCCGTCGGCTGGGACGACCTGGTGCTGCCTGCGACCCAGCAGCGGCTGCTGCAGGAACTGGCGCGCCGCCTCCGCTACCGCGAAACGGTGCACGAGAAATGGGGCATACCTGCGTATCCATCGCCGGGCGTCGTTGCACTGTTCTCCGGACCGTCAGGTACAGGCAAGACGACTGCTGCCGAGATGATCGCGAACGATCTGGGCTTCGATCTGTTCCGAGTCGACCTGTCCGCGCTGGTGAGCAAGTACATCGGTGAGACGGAGAAGAACCTGGAGCAGGTGTTCTCTGCGGCGAACGCCGGGTCATACGTGCTGTTGTTCGACGAGGCCGACTCGCTGTTCGGCAGCCGGTCCAAGGTCAGCGATGCGCGCGATCGCTACGCCAACATTGAAGTCTCCTACCTACTGCAGCGCCTGGAGAGCTACGACGGGTTCGTCGTCCTCACCTCGAACTACCAGGGCAACATCGACCCCGCGTTCCTGCGGCGCATATCGGTCACCGTCCACTTCGCGCTGCCGACCCCGCCGGAGCGGGCGCAGATATGGCGCCGTTGCCTGTCCGCCGCGCCCACCGACGAACTCGACCTGGACTTCGTCGCCACCCAGTTCGACCTCGCCGGTGGAGCGATCCGCAACGCGGCCCTGTCCGCCGCCTTCCTTGCCGCCGCTCGCCAAGCCCCGGTGGGAATGGCGGATGTGCTGCAAGCTGTCCACCAGGAGCTGGCCAAGCTCGGCCGACGCAGCAATGAAGCCCAGTTCGGCCGCTGGGCTCGAGAGGTGCTTCAGTCGCGGTGATCACACAATGTGCTGGTACCCGCCACCCGGGTTGGCGTTGAGCGAAGTGATGTAGTCGAAGACGTCCAGCGCCCATTGGCGCGACTGCGCGTAGGTGATCGGGCGCGATGCCGAGCGCAACTCGAAGACCGGCAGGTTGGTGGCAGGCGTCGTGACGTCGGTGTCCATCCGGTTGCCCAACGCCGAGTACCCCTCGACCTCCTGATTGGCGGGCATGCCCGGGAAGAAGCCCTCCTGCAGCTTGTCCACTCCCCGGCTCTGGGTGCCCACCCAGAACTCGCGAAACGCCTGCCAGTTCGACCGAGTCTGCGTGACGCAGATCGAGCGCACCCAGTCACGCATCGTCAGCCTGTTGTACCACTGCCGCGCCCCCAAGGCCTGGTCATCTTCGGCCAGCCCGCCGCGCACCTGAATGAGCGGATCCCCGATCCGATTCGCATAACCGGGCCGTGTCTCGATCGCCTTCTCCAAGTTGGTCTTGCCGCTCTTGTTCTGCTGGCCGTAGTAGGTCTTCACGTTGTTCGGCAGCGTGTCCCACATCGTCGCCAGGTCGGTTTTGGCCATCAGCGGTGTGTGGTTCTTCAGGAATGAAGTCTTGTTCGCGCCGCTGATCGCGTAAGCGAACATCAGCGTGAGAATGCCCTCGACCTCCTTGCCGCCGGGGGCGTTATGGTCGTTGTGCTGCTGGGCGGCGACCGCGGCCTGTGCCAGCGCCAGCCCGTCGACCAACGTCTGCGCCTCGTCGAGGGGCGTGAGGTCGCGCGGCTCGGTCGGCGCGCCCACCTTGTCGCGGCGCATCTTTCGTCGACCAGGATCGCGCGCGGTCTTCTCCGCTGCCGACTCGCCGGGCGCCGCATGCAAGTCCTTGACAATGTCGACGACGTTGCCCACTCGCATGCCCATGGTGACTTGCGGGGAAGTCGTGGCTGCGCTCCACCTACCGCCGAACATGCCGTCGACCATCGGGTTGCCGAAGTTCGCCGTCCCATTGATCGCGTTGGCGGGCACGATGCCGCCCCCCACGTTCACCATCCCGTCGTGGGCGGCGATCAGGGTGTTTAGGTTGGTCATCGCCGTGTTCAGCCGCGTGCGTCCTGCTGCGTTTTCGGGGACGTGCGTGATGACGACCTCGAGGTCGGAACCGGCCGTCGAATCGTCGGCCTGCACCTCGATATCCGGCTTGCCGGCCGCGACGACGGGCCCCTTCAACAGCGCGTCGCCCTTGTTTACACGGGTGGCCGCCGGGTCGTTCCAAGCCGCCGCGCCGGCATTCGCGTCCGCGAAAGCAATGGCCGGTAGGGCGACACCCAGGTTGGTGCGCTTTGTGTTCACGTTCTTGGTTTCGAACTCGAACCCGATGTCGCGCTGCACGCGTTCCCGCTGCACCGCACTGCCCTGTTGCAGCGTGTGGGTCAACTCGTGGGCTAGCAGCTGCACACCGCTGTCCGAGTCCAGCGCCGGATGCCCGCCGCCGAGAAATACGTCGTGCCCCACCGTGAACGCCCGCGCACCTAGCGCCCGGTTAAGCCGCGCCGGCTCCGTCCCGCTGTGCAGGCGAACTGCTCCGAAGTCTGCCGCGAACGCATCCTCGAACCGGCTCCGAAGCTCAGCCGGCAACCGCCGCCCGCCACCGTCGCGCGCGGCGGTCACCGACTCCTCGGTGTCCGGGTCCAGCTCACCACCGGCCGGCCCACTGGCCGAGCTCACCGATCGCGCGAGCTGCTCATCAGCGCGAGACATCGAACCGCTGGGCCAGCCTTCCAGCACCTGCCGGGCGACCTCATCTGCCTCACGTTCGAGCGCGTCCCCGGCCGGGCCGACGATCAGCTTCCGCTGCGCTCGCGCTGGCGCGCTTCGCCGCGGCATGAAACGTGGAGCAGTCGTGCGCTCGACACGCGCAAACTCAGATGTGGCCACGACAGCGCCCCCCAGAATACGGCCGAAGTGACGATCAATAACATACCGCCGGGCCAGGCAAGCGGGAAGAGGCAGACATCGGTCGGGTCACATCGCAGCACGCATACACACCAAACGATTTACGATCATCGGCACATGCGTGCTGACGGCGGCATTTATGGATGACTGCGCCGAGCGATGGAAGATCGACAAGAGGCCTGGCCTGCCGCGCGGCAGGCTATCGACACAGCGGTGTTCACCACGGCGCGCACGCCGGTGGGAATACCGTAGAAATCGCTATTACGTGGCCGCTCCGAGGAGGTTGAGGGTCCATGGAATATAAGGTGCTGACGAAGGAAGACCGCCGGTGGACCGGCAAGTTCAGTCCGGAGAACCTGGAGCAAACGCTCAACAGCTATGCGGCCGAGGGCTGGCGGGTCGTCAGCAGCGTCCCGGTGGCGAGTATGTGGTCCATCAGCACCTCGCAGATCATGATTCTCCTTGAGCGGGATACTCCAGCCAGCTGACCCGCCCATCCTCACGCCGGCGACCACCCGGCCACTACAGCCGCACCTCTCGACGCGGCTCGTCGTGCGCCCATGGCCCAGCCGTGTTACCGCGATAGCCCGACGACGTCCCAGTCTCGGGCATGGTGCCGGTAAGTCACGGTCAGATCCTCGGACTCCGCGGCGCGGACCATGCCCTCGGGCGGGTGGATGAATGCCCGGAAGTCATTTCGTGTGAGCCAGCGGTAGGCGTTCTCGGCGCCAAACTGCACACGGTTGGCGACGTTGGCTGCGGGGTGGCTGTAGACCAGCGTCTTACGGGCGTGGCCGGCCGCGACTTTAAGCAGGCGCGCGTAGTCGGGATAGCAGCACACGACGCGGTGCAATACGACGACATCCGCCGGCTCGACCTCGTCAGGTGCTTGCGCGACGTCGAGGAACCGGCGGGTGACCCGGTTGGTCATCCCAGCCTTCTCGAGCAAGAGCGTCGCCTCGGCCTCGTAATTCTCGGAGATCTCCAGATTGGTCACGTGCGAAGCGCCCCGACGCAGCAGTTCGACCTGGAGCTGCCCAACGCCGCCGCCGATCTCCAAGACCGTGGCGCCCGTGATCCCCTGCGAGGTGGCGAAGTCGACGATGCGCCGCGCCGCCGGCGTCAGGCCGCGCCGTTGATAGCGCCTCGACTGACGACGTGCGAAGCGGCCCGAAAAGACCGACTGGTAGTCGTCGTGGTCGCAGCATCCGGGCACCGGGGCAGTATCGCCCCCAGCACGGACCCGACGCACTGCTACTCGGCTGGTGCGTTCCCGGCACGGGTCTCTGCCGCATCGGCCGTGTCGAGATGCGGCACGCGAATCCTTGACGGGATGACGGGGCCTGCCTAGGCTATGCCCCGTTTGTGCGATGTTGTTGGACGTAGTTCATTCAGGTGTGTTGACCTGTTGAGGTCTGTGGGATCGCTGCCGACCAGTAGTCCTCCATCTGATGGTGACGTCACCCCGAGGAGGCACGGCATGGGTAAGCCCAGAGAAGCGCGATGGGCAGGCGGTAGCGTCCGCCTGGTAGCCGTCGGCGCTGTCCTGGCCATGGTCACGGCTGGTGCAGCGGTCCTGCTCGCCCCGGCCCGGTCGGACGCGGCCGGCTTGCCGGACACGTCGATCGCGGTCAACGGTCAGGACACGGGCCGGACCTTCGACGGGCTCGGCGTGATCAGCGGCGGTGGCGGCAACACCCGGCTGTTGACCGACTACCCGGTCCCTGAGCGCAACGCGATCCTGGACTACCTGTTCAAGCCTGGTTACGGCGCCAACCTGCAGATCCTCAAGGTCGAGACCAGCGGGGACGGGAACACAACCTCCGGCGCCGAGCAGACCGTCGAGGAGACGCGAGGCGTGATCAATTGCAATGCGGGTTATGAGTTCTGGCTCGCCCAGCAGGCTGTAGAGCGCAACCCGAACATCAAGCTCTACGGACTGACTTGGGCGGCCCCGGGTTGGGTCGGTTCGAGCATGTACACCCAGAACGGGATCCAGTACATCCTCGACTGGCTGGGCTGCGCCAAACAGCGCGGTCTCACTTTCGACTTTATGGGTGGGTGGAACGAGAAGGGCGGCTGGAGCACGGCCTGGTGGAAGGACCTGCGGACCGCCTTGGATCAGAACGGGTTCGCCGCGGTCAAGCTGGTGGCCTCGGATCAGACGAGCTCGTTCTCGGTCGTCAGCGGCGACATGGCTCAGGACGCGGACTTCGCCAATGCCGTCTCGGTCATCGGTGAGCACTACCCCTGCGGGTGGAACGGTCCGACGCCGATCTCCAAGTACCCCAACGTCGAAACGAAATGCCCCTCCTCGCCGGCTGCTCAGGCGCTGGACAAGCCACTGTGGGCCAGCGAGCAGGGCTCGATGAACTACAACGCCGGCGGGCTGCCGATGGCACGGGCCGACAACATCGACTATCTCGATGGCCGAATGACCGCGAGTATCAACTGGCCCGTCCTCGCGTCGGCCTACCCGGACGTCGGCTTCGCCGATCAGGGACTTGTCATGGCCAACGAGCCGTGGTCGGGCTATTACGACGTCGGCCTGTCGACCTGGGTAACCGCGCAGACGACGCAGTTCGTACAGCCGGGCTGGCAGTACCTGGACGCCGCGAGCGGCTATTTAGGTGGCCAGACCTCCGACACGGTCGGCAGCTACGTGACGCTTAAGTCGCCCAACGGCCTTGACTGGAGTTCGGTGGTCGAGACGACGCGGGCCACCGCCCCGCAGACGGTCACGTTCACCGTCAGCGGCGGCATGTCCCCCGGGCCGGTGCACGTCTGGAGCACCAACCTGGTCTCCGGCGACCGGTCACAGTGGTTTGTGCAGGGCCAGCAGCTCATGCCCGACGCGAACGGCACCATCACGATGACCTTGCAGCCCAACTACGTCTACTCGTTCACAACCACGGGCGGACAGCACAAGGGACACAAGGGTCCGATTCCGGCGAGCCATCCGCTGCCGCTGCCATATTCGGATTCGTTCACCGCCGGCACTGAAGGCCAGCAGGCCCGCTACCTGGCGAACATGGAAGGTGCGTTCACCGTCGAGCCGTGTGCGGGCCGTGACGGCAATTGCGTCCAGCTCGATACTCCGACCAAACCACTGGAATGGCAGTCAAACATCCAGACGCCATACCCGTACGCGGTCGGCGGCGGCCTGGCGTGGAGCAACTACCAGGTGTCCGCCGACGTGCGCAATGCCCAGCCGGGTTCTGTCGGGATCCTGGGCCGCCAGAGCAACCTCGGCGGCACGGAAGAGGATCCGTCGCACGTGCACTATTACTCGCTCACACTTAGCGACACCGGCGCCTGGTCGATCAATCTCGCGGACGGCTCTGGGAAGGCCGCGACGTCGCTGATCGGCGGAACAGTCTCCTCGGCCGCCGGCCTGAATACCTGGCACAACCTGGCGCTCACATTCGACGGATCGCTGATCTACGCCTCTGTCGACGGCACCACGGTCGGCTCGGCTACCGACACGACCCTGGCCGCCGGCAAGGTCGGCCTGGTCGCCAGCGGGTACCTGGCCGGCGAACAGTACGACAACCTGAACGTCAGCACGTTGACCGATCTGGCCGTCCCCGTGGTGCTGCCAGCCGGAACGCACACCCCGGAAGTGGTGACGAACATCAGCTACGCCACAACCGGTAGTGCCGTGAACCAGTGGCAGTACAGCGGCACGTGGAAGACCGGCGGTGGAAACACCTGGAGCGACACCGTCGGCGACAGCGCGACGCTGACCTTCCAGGGGGACAGTGTCACCCTTCAGTCGATGGCCAATCCCAACAACGGCATCATCAACGTGTCGGTGGACGGCGATCCCCCCACCGTCATTGACCTCTACAACGCCAAGGCCGGCGTCAGATCGGTGTACACCCGGACCGGTCTCGACGCGACCGAGGAGCACACACTGGTGGTGTCCCCCACCGGCGGGAAGAACCCTGCGTCCGGCGGCGCGTTTGCGTCCGTCGCGGGAGCCGTTGTGACCGCGCCGGGTGCGCCCGCGCCAACACCAGTGATCACCACGCCGACAGACCAGTCCACCATCGACTCCGGCGGCAACCTGCAGATCCAGGGCACGGCTCACGCGGGCGAGCTGATCACCGTTTCGGTTTCCGGCGTGCCGGTCTGCGTGAACAACTCCGCCGACGCGAATGGGAACTGGCAGTGCGGCGCGCACGGCCTCCCGCCCGGCACGTCGGTGCTCACGGCAGTCGGCCTTGATCCGGTGACCGGCCTACTGTCGGAGCCGAGCGCGCAGGTTCACGTGCTCGTCTCCACGACCGGCTGAACACCGCAGTGGCAGCACCGCGCTCATCGGGGCCGGGGCGCGGTCTACCCGATGGCGTCGCCCGCGCCTTCCGCTGCCCGCCGACCCGTTCTCCCCCGCCTGTCCATTCACGGTAGACTCACAGCCGTCGCTCAGGGGGGGCTCATGTGGCGTTGGCGTCGGCGTGGTCATTGGGTGGTGCCCGGCAGGTTCGACGAACTCGCGACCTACAACGGCGAACGTGCCCGAGGCGTCGTTCACACTGTGGAGAAGGACGCTCGGATGCGTGCCCTACAAGCCGACTTCGACGCCTGGCGTGATCGGCAGATCGCCGGGGACCAGGCAATCGCCGACGCGATAGCCGAAGGATGGTGAGCATGGCCCGCTCCCGTCCGCTCCGGGACACCGTGAGCGCGCAGCGCCTTCGGTGCGCGCTCACGCAGAACCGCGAATGATCATCGACGCCGGTCAGCGCCTCGGCGCGGGTCCCGTCGGCGAGGGCGAACCCGCCCACCACGTCCATCTGCCACAGCTCCATCGCCGTGCCGCGTTCCCAGCGTTTCCATTTGCGATCCCGCGGGCGCGCCGCCGGGTCGACCAGGTTCAGCCGCGCCAGCGCCCGGTAGGCCGCCGACTCCGACACCGGCGGTTGCACACCACGCTTACCCAGCTCGAAACTCAACCGGCGCGGACCCCACCACGGATGCGCCAACCGCAACTCCACCAGCGCCACCTCCACCGCGGCCGGCATCTGATGCGGACACGACCGCGGCCGATGCGACCCATCCGCCAGCCCGTCCAGCCCACCAGCCTCGTACTTGACCAGCCACACATGCACCGTCTTACGCGCCACCCCGAACCGGGCCGCCACACTCGTCACCGACTCACCATCGGCGAGCACCGCCCGCACCGCCTCATACCGCTGCCCAGCCACCGACAACTCCCTCATGCCAAGGGAGTGTCAAGAATCAACCGAACTAGCCGTAACCCATCAACCGAAACACCGTCACCACTCAGCCGAAGGCCGAATGAGAGCCCTCAACCGAAGGCACACACTGGGCTTGGTGGGGCGGGTGGGACTCGAACCCACGACCCAGGGATTATGAGTCCCCTGCTCTGACCGGCTGAGCTACCGCCCCGGACTGTGGGAACTCTAGCGAGCCACCGCCGGCGCCGTGGTCGCGACGAAGTCGGCGACCAGGGCCGCGAAGCCGTCGGCGTAGCGATAGTGCGGCTGGTGGCTCGTGCCTGGGAACAGCGCGAGTTGGCTGCTCGGCAGGTGCGCGTGCAGCGCACGGGCGTGGCTGACGGGTATCACATGGTCTCGTTCGGACCAGACGATGAGCGTCGGGACGTGATCGCCGAGGTAACGCATCTCGATCATGGAGCCGCGCTGCCCGGACGGGGAGATCACCGAGCGCAGCGCGGCGAAGAACGCGGCGCGTCCGGCGGGGATCGCCAGGCCGCCGAAGGCCCGGCGCAGGTTCGCCACCACGCGGGGTGAAAAGCGCAGCGCGCGATGGACGTGCAGCCACCGGGCCATTCCCAACGTCGGCCGATTCAGCAGCGACCGCAGCAGCAGTGGCGCGCCCGGAACGGAGGCCGCGCGCAGGACGGGGTGCACCCCCTTGCCCAACCCGCCGCTGGCGACGAGCACCAATCGCTCGACATGCTCTGGGTAGTGGTACGCGAAGTGCATCGCGATAGCGCCACCCAGCGAGTGACCTGCGAGCGTGGCACGCGGCACGTCGAGGGCGCGCAGCAGGTCGCGCAGGCAGTCCGAGAAAGCCGACAGCGAATAGTGCCCCACTGAACACTCCGGCTTGTCGGACGCGCCGTGCCCGAGCAGGTCGGGCGCAATGACCCGCACGCCCCGCTCCGCGAGCGCTGACGTCGCCGGCGCCCAGGTGCTGCTGTCGGACACCAGACCGTGCACCAGGACGACGACGGGACCGTCGACCGGTCCCGCGTCCTCGTAACACAGCCGATGCCCGGACACCTGCACGGATCGGGGCGGCATGCGCGAGACGCTACGGCCCCGACCTATGCGAAGCGAATCAGGCTGCGACAGCTACTGCCGAGTCGGAGACGGCGTATTCCAGGATGTCGGCCACGTCGCTCACCGGCCGGACGTCGAGCGAGGCGAGAACGTCGGCCGGCACGTCGTCCAGGTCCGGCTCGTTGCGTGCCGGCAGGAAGATCGTGCGCAGACCGGCCCGCTGCGCAGCGAGCAGCTTCTGCTTGACGCCACCGATCGGCAGTACCCGCCCGTTCAATGTCACCTCTCCGGTCATGCCGACATCGGCGCGGACGGGTCGCCCGGAGGCGAGTGAGGCCAGGGCGGTCACCATCGTGACCCCCGCGGACGGCCCGTCCTTCGGGACGGCCCCGGCCGGCACGTGAAGGTGGACGGCACGGTCCAAGGCGGCGGCGTCCAGCCCAAGTGCGTCAGCGTGCGAGCGCAGGTAGGACAGCGCGATCTGCGCCGACTCCTTCATCACGTCGCCCAGCTGGCCGGTCAACGTAAGCCCCGCACGGCCCTCCATCGAGGTGGCCTCGATGAACAGCACGTCACCGCCGGTTCCGGTCACGGCGAGCCCCGTCGCGACACCCGGCACGGCCGTCCGCTCGCCAGACTCCGGCGTGAACCGCGGCCGACCCAAGTACTGGCGCAGCTCGGAGGCGCCGACGGAAACCGGAGACGAACCGTCGCCGGCCAGCGACGTCGCGACCTTGCGCAGAATCCGGGCCAGCGACCGCTCCAGCTGCCGTACGCCCGCCTCACGCGTGTAGTCGGACGCGATGAGCCGCAGCGCCTCGTCGCTGATCATCACGTCGTCGGCGGTGAGCGCCGCACGCGAGAGCTGCCGTGGCAGCAGGTGGCCCCGGGCGATAGCGACCTTGTCGTCCTCGGTGTAGCCGTCGAGTGCGACGAGCTCCATCCGGTCCAGCAGCGCCGGCGGAATCGTCTCGATGACGTTGGCCGTGGCCAGGAAGAGGACGTCGGACAGGTCCAGGTCGACCTCGAGGTAGTGGTCGCGGAACGTGTGGTTCTGCGCCGGGTCGAGCACCTCGAGCAGCGCAGCGGCAGGGTCGCCGCGGAAGTCCGAGCCGAGCTTGTCGACCTCGTCGAGCAACACGACGGGGTTCATCGAGCCGGCCTCGGAGATCGCCCGGACGATGCGCCCGGGCAGCGCGCCGACGTAGGTGCGCCGGTGTCCACGGATCTCCGCCTCGTCCCGAACTCCGCCGAGGGCAACGCGGACGAATTTGCGGCCCAGCGCCCGGGCCACGGACTCGCCCAGCGAGGTCTTGCCGACACCGGGCGGCCCGGCCAGTGCCAGCACCGCGCCGGAGCCGCGCCCGCCGACGACCTCCAGGCCGCGCGATGCCCGCCGAGCACGCACTGCGAGGTACTCGATGATGCGGTCCTTGACGTCGTCCAGTCCGTGGTGGTCGGCGTCGAGCACGGCCCGCGCCGCCGCGATGTCGTTGTTGTCGGTGGTCTTCGTCGTCCAGGGAAGGTCCAGGACGGTGTCCAGCCAGGTGCGAATCCACCCCGCCTCGGGGCTCTGGTCGCTGGCCCGCTCGAGCTTGCCCACCTCACGCAGCGCCGCTTCGCGCACCTTCTCGGGAAGGTTCGCGGCTTCGACCCGCGAGCGGTAGTCGTCCGCCCCGTCGGGTTCGTCCTCGCCGAGCTCCTTGCGGATGGCGGCGAGCTGCTGCCGTAGCAGGAATTCGCGCTGGCTCTTGTCCATACCCTCGCGTACGTCGTCACGGATCTTGTCCGCGACCTCGACCTCAGCGAGGTGGTCGCGCACCCATTCGATCGCCTGGGTGAGCCGGGCCTCGACGTCCGGCGTCTCGAGCAGTTGCCGCTTCTGCTCCGCCGACAGGTACGACGCGTAACCAGCGAGGTCCGCGATATCAGACGCGTCGGTCAGGCGCTGCACCGAGTCGATCAGTTGCCAGGCGTCGCGCCGCTGCAGGTTGGCCACTACCAGTGCCTTGAACTCAGCCGCTAGCTTGCGCACCTGCTCGGACGGCGCAGGGTTCTCGATCAGCTCGGCCTCGACCCACAGGGCGGCACCAGGTCCGGTGACGCCGGTGCCGATCCGTGCCCGAGCGGTGGCGCGCAGCACCACGGCAGGAGCGCCCCCGGGCAGTCGGCCCACCTGCTCGATCGTCGCGACAGCGCCGTAAGCCGGGTAGCGGTCCGGCAGGCGCGGGGTGAGCAGCAACTGGCCGTCGGCGCTCGCCTGCGCGGCGTCGATGGTCGCTTGGGCCATTTCGTCCAGTTCGACCGGCACGACCATGCCCGGCAGCACGACGATCTCGGGCAGCGACAACACCGGCAGGCGAAGGGTCTCGCTCATCTGTCCTCCGAAAATTGAGTGTCATTGACTCAATCGGTGCCGGGCTCCAGTTGTTCCCGTTGGGGGGCACGTCGGAAGTGACCCGGCTGACAGGCCCGCGGCCGTCCGCGGGAGCGACGTCGTTAGAACCCGCGGACCCGGCCGACCCGCACGCGCACCGGGATCGGATACGCGGCCGAGAACGCCTCGACGCTGCCGCTCACCCTGATCATCTCGTCCCGATATTTGTCCAGGTAGGCGGGCATCTCGTGCGGCTGCGGCTCACCGTCAGCCACCTCGCCGCGACCGGACAGCACGACGACGTCCCCGCCGCGGGCGGTCGCGTTGAAGTGCAGCGACACACGCGCATCGCCCCGAAGGTGCGCCAGTCGCCGGGCGTTGCGGCGGTTGTAGATCAGCAGGTCGCCGTCGTCCCAGACGAACCACACCGGGTTCGGCTGCGGCGTCCCGTCCGCGCCGACCGTCGTCAACCAGATGCACACCTCGTCGCGCAGTCGACGGCGGACACGGTCGCCGAACGGCGTGCCTGCGGGCGGCAGGACGTCAGTTGTCACCCCGCGCAGGCTAGTTGACCGATAGCGTGCACCGCATGGACCGGGAGTTCAGCGCCGAGTTGTGGGAATGGCGCGGACCGGCGCCGTTCTACTGGCTGACCCTGCCGGAGGACAGCTGCGCATTCGTCCGCGCCGAGGCCAGCGCGGTGTCCTACGGCTGGGGAGCAATCCCGGTGCGCGCCCGTATCGGCGCCACCGAGTGGGAGACCTCTCTGTTCCCCAAGGACGGCAGATATGTCCTACCCGTCAAGAGCCTCGTCCGGAAACGCGAACGTGTCGGCGACGGCGACACGGTGACGGTCGCCCTGAGCGTCGCTCCCCGCGGCGGACGCCGGGCCAACGGCACCGAGCCAACCTGCTGAGCTGAACGCCAGGTGATCCTCGTTCCAGCGGAGGGTGACTTCGGATGAACACTCGGCCCGCGTTATGGCCTGCCTCGTTCGCCGGCCGATACGGTCACGGCTGACGACTGCCGGTTTCCGGGCGACTGTCCGTTTCATCGAAAAGGAGCGCATTGCCATGCCTGCTTTCGGAAGGACGCGCCTGGGCCGGGGAGCGGCGTCGCGCTGGCTCGCGGGAGTCGCCGCGCTGGCTGCCTGCGTCTCGACGGCCGCGTACTCGGCACCCCAGGCGGCCACCGCGCAGCCCGGCACACAAGCCGCTCCCGCTGCCGTCCTGCACGGCCCGACACTCCTCCCCACCGGCCGGTTCGTCCGGCCGGCCGGGCTCCAGTACAACCTCGGCGACTTCTCCCTCGGCTTGGCCGTCGCGCCGAGCGGCAGGTGCGCGGCGAGCAGCGACGAAGGGTGGGGCAACGGCCGGCCCGTCCCCGCTGTGCTGGGCGTCAACCGAGCGGGCACCGAGCCGGACGAAGGCGTGACGGCGCTCAACCTCGTCACGGGAGCCACGCAGTTCGTCACCGTCAACGCCAAGCCGGCGCAGAACTTCATGGGCATCGGGCTCGCGTACAACCACGACGGCACCCGGCTGTACGCGACGAGCGGCGGCACCGACGCGCTGTACCAGTTCAACGTCGCCTCCGACTGCCGGCTCACCTACGCGGCAACGGTCGACCTGCCGTCCCAGGCCCCGCCTGCGAGCACGTCCACCTTCACCGGCACGAGCGCCGCATACGACCGCGGCTTGGCCGTGAGCGCCGATGGCACGGTGCTCGTGACAACCGAGTACGGGCGTGCGCTGAATGCAGTATCAGTCGACGGAGCCGGCAACCTCACGACGGCCAGCGTGGCGGTTGCGTTCGGCAGGCCGACGATCGTCCCCCACAACACCAACATCCTCAACTTCGTCAACCCGCCGACGCCGAACGACGTCGACCCGTCCTATCTATATGCGGTGGCCACGGCGACTAACCCGGCAACGGGACATGCACGCGCCTACATCACCGCCGAGGGCACCGGCCAGCTCATCAGCGCCGACTCCGACGGCGCCGGCAACTGGACCGCCGGCCCGACCGGCGCCGTCGGTGACCATCCCACCGGCCTGGCCGTCAGCCCCGACGGCCGAGAGGTCATGGTGGCGGACGCCAACAGCGACCAGGTCTCCATCGTCGGCGTGAACGCGGACGGCTCGCTCGCCCCGGCAGTCAACCTCACCCTTCACGGGGCACCGGGCGAGGCTACGGGCTCGGCGCCGGACGCGGTCGCCTACGACGGGACCTCCCGCGCGTACGTCGCGCTTGCAGGTGACGACGCCGTGGCGGTGCTCGACCGGGACGCCTCGGGGTGGCACGTCAATGGCTACGTGCCGACCGGCTGGTACCCGACAGCGGTCGCCGTCAGCCCCCGCGACCACGGCGTCCTCGCTGTCTCCGCGAAGGGTCTCGGCAGCCGCTATCCCGCCAACGACCCGTCCTACCCGTATCCGGTCCCGTTCGCCGCGACGTTCGGCGGATCTCCCTCGCTGCTGCCCAATTCGACCTTCCAGCAGACACCGGACCCGCAGGTGCAGCTCCAAGGGCTCAACTACAACGACAAGGGCAACATGCCCTCGCTCCTCAATCGCTTCTGGGTTGCCCCGGCGGCTCAGAACTCGAATTTCCCCGTCGAACGCCTGTCCACGGACAGCGCCTTCGTCGCTCAAGCCATTCAGCGGTCCGGCACCAATTTCCGCACTCCGGATAACCCCGTTCCCGATGCGGCTGACGCCGGGCAGTCCCCCATCAAGCATGTGCTGTATATCGTGCGAGAGAACCGCACGTTCGATCAGGTGTACGGCGACCTCGGCAAGACCCGCAACGACGTCAATGCCGATCCCGCCTATCAGTATTTGGCGTCGGCCACTCCGCAGGGTCACGCGATCGTCAGCCAGTTCGCGTCGAGCGACAACTTCTTCTCCGACGGCGAGGCGAGCGTGCAAGGCCACTGGTGGACGACGTCCGCGAACGTGACCGACTGGATCGAGAAAGCGTGGCGCCTCAATTACTCGAACCGCAATCGTGGCTCGGATTTCCTGGCCCCGGTCGCCGAGCCAGAGCGATGCAGCCTCTTCCAGAGCGCGCTCGCCAAGCAAAACCAATCCGGGGGAACCTTCGCGCTCCGCAATTACGGCGAGTTCTACGGAGCCGTCACACCAGACGGCAACGGCCTGCCGGTGAGTAGCCCGTGCAGCCCGTTCCTCGGACCCAACGCCGCCAAGTACACGGGCTCCGTCTATACGGACAGCACACCGGTCCCGTGCACCGGAGCGACTCCGCCCGCCGGATGCGGAGTGATCAACAGTCTGCTGTCCGTCGGCAACTTCCCGATCTACTCGTACACCGATCTCGGCTACCCCAACGCCATCAACGGCGACGCCAACCTGAGCGTGGACGACCGGCTGGGCGCGGCTGAGTTCCTCAAGGACATCGGTCTCAACGCGGATGGCAGCCCGGCTGCGTCCGGACCGGCCAACGGCCACGGACTCGCCAACTTCAACTACATGGTGCTGCCCGAGGACCACACGACCGGCCTGGGGGCCACGTTCACGCCCCGTGCGGAAGTAGCCCAGAACGATGCCGCGCTGGGCCAAATCATTTCCGCTCTTTCGCACTCCGCGTACTGGTCGTCGACTGCCGTGTTCGTCGTCGAAGACGATTCACAAGACGGCATCGACCACGTGGACGGGCACCGCAACGTGCTGCTGGTGGCGAGCCCCTACACCAAGCACGTGTCAGCCAACGGCGAGTACGCCGGGTACATCGGGCATCAGCGCTACGACCAGGCCAGTGTCATCAGGACCATGGAACTGATCCTCGGGCTTCCCGCCCTGTCGTCGTACGACCAGAACGCTCGGCCTCTGTACGACCTGTTCCAGAACAAGGACCAGGAAAGTCAGCTCACCGCTGCCGACTTGGCACCGTTCGACCCCGTTGCCGACCCGGCGTTCCTCGACGAACGCGTCGCTGACCTTCCCCAGACCGCGGCGACGCAGGCCCTGGAACGACGGTCTCGGGCCATGCCCAAGGGCGAGGACACCCAAGGCCCGATACTCGAGCAGATCGACTGGCAGGCGACCACCAACCGGCCGATCCCGGCGGCGCTGAAACAGGAGGTCGCGAAGTCGAAGAGCGCTGCCGACGACGACTGAGGTGCCGACGCCTGGGTGTTGAGACACGGGTGCCGAGCCGAGACGTGAACAATGCCGTAGAGCGCACGAATTGCCTTGACAGGGCATGGTGACCGCACTTACGTTCAATTAGCCGTAAGACGGGCGATTAGGTAATCCTCGTCGCATTGGGTGGTGAGCGATACGCGTACGGCTCGACAATCCTGGGCTGGCTTCCGCCAGGCCGATGTCCGAGATTCCGTCCGCTGCAACGCCGTTACCTGTCTGACTGCCCGTCCGCGGCAACGCAGCGAAACGCCCGTGCGCGCGCTGCGAATGTCTCCTTCGATGCTGCAGCGGTTCGGCTGCGGCACCGTGGTCACCTCCTCGAAGGGAGGAGTTTCATGTCGAGACGTCTAGGCCGCCGACTGCGGTGGCCGCTCGTCCTCGTGTCGATTTCTGCCGTGGTCATCGCACTCGCCAACGCGGCCGCGCCGGCCGCCGCACCGGCCGGTGCCGGGACGCCCAGCGCGGCGCAGTGCGACACACGGGCCAACAACACGCCCGCCAAGCTGCTGCCGTGTATTCGCACCGACGATCTCTGGAACCACATGAAGGCGTTCCAGGCAATCGCCGATGCAAACCCAGGTCCGGACGGCATGCCGTCGCGCAACTCTGGTGAACCGGGCTACAAGGCCTCTGCGGACTACGTCGCCGGTGTCATGAAGCAAGCCGGCTATGACGTCACCATCCAGACCTACAAGTTCTACTACTTCGCGTTCGCCGGTCGTCCCGCGTTCAGCGAGATCTCGCCGACCGCGCATACCTATTCGGTCTTGCAGCCAGGCGCCGAATGGCAACCCGCCAGAGCCATGGGCGCGACGACCGCAGCTCTCCAGCCGGCGGGCGGCATCGTCATTCCGCCGACGCAGACGTCGAGCTCGACCAGCGGCTGCAGTGCGTCCGACTTCACCGGCTTCGTATCGGGTCGCATCGCGTTGATCCAGGCCGGTGGGTGCGGCAGCGGGGTGAAGGTGCTCAACGCTCAGGCGGCGGGCGCCACAGGCGTGATCATCTTCAATGACGGCAACCCAGGCCGCACCGGCATCGCCGGCGGCACCACGCTGAGCGACGCTGCGGGCAACCGGATCACCCCGTCGATCCCCGTGGCACGCACGTCATTCGCTACCGGCAACCAGCTGTACAGCCAGTACCAGCAGGCCGTCCAGGGCGGCACCGCGCTGCCCGTACTGAACCTCAACGTCCAGGCGACCTTCAACCCGAATGCCGACGACTACAACGTGATCGCCGATTCCAGGGGCGGCAACCCGAACCACCTCCTGGTCGTCGATGCGCACCTGGACGCCATCTACGGGGCGGGGATGCTGGACAACGCCTCGGGTTCCGCGACGATCCTGGACATCGCGCAGCAGATGGCGAAGGTAAATCCGCGCAACAAGCTGCGGTTCATCTGGTTCGGCGGTGAGGAGCTGGGTCTCCTGGGGTCGAAGTACTACGTCAACAACCTCAGCGATTCCGAGTTCAGCAAGATCGGTTACGACCTCGATGCCGATGTGACGGCAACACCCAACTACCTGATCGGGGTGCTGGATCCGGCCGGCGTGGACTTGTTCGGCCGAACGGTCACCACGCACTTCCCGGACCAGGTCTACCAGCCGTCGCAGATCGCGCGGGACCAGCAGATCGAATACTTCGATTCGATCGGAATCAGCCACGAGTTGTTCTCGCCACAGGGGACAGACGCGTTCAACTTCAACGTCGCCGGTGTTCCGGCCAGCGGCATATTGACCGGGCAGGACTGCTGCAAGTCGCAAGAGGAAGTCGACATGTTCGGCGGCCACACCGGCAACTACGAAGGCAACATCCCCAGCACGGATGGCGGATGCGTCGACAACCCGTTCCGGTGGTGCGACAACCTCAGCAACAACGACCCAACCGTGATGACGTTCGTGTCGCGGGCGTTCGCGAAGAGCGTTGTCCAAATGGCGTACGCGCAGTTGGGGAACCCCTGGCCGCGAGTTACTCCATAAGTTGTAACGATTCTGGGGCGCCCGGCTTCGCGGCCGGGCGCCCTCGTCCCTCCGCGCTACGACGTCGGGACGAAGAACTCGGCGATCTCCTTGTCCGGCGCATCAGCCGGCACGACCAGCACGTTCCACCCACCCGCCGGGTGAGTCTCGGACTCGCCGGGTGCGAGTGGCGCGAAGACCGTACGAGTCCTGTTCGCGCGGTCCGTCGTCCCATACAACCCGGACAGCGTGCCGACTTTGATCGGCTTGGCACCTGCAGGCAGGGCCGTGGTGAACCCGACCGCAGCGGCTGCGCACCGGCCATTAGCGGACCAGACCCACACACTGCTCGGGTCCGCCGTCTTGCCGACACTTCTGGTCACACTGGCCGGGCAGGTGGTGGGGCCACCCTTCGCATTGAGCACGATGCGGTAGCTGGCCGGCTTGATCGGCGCCGACGTCGGCGCGGTGCTGCGTACCGGATCGGCAGACGGTTTGTGGTTCGCCGTCCGGCCGCCGAGGCTGAAGGCAGCGCCTGCCGCAACCGCTGCCGTGGGAATGGTCACGCCGACGGCCAGGCGGCGACGCCGCGCTGCCACATGCCGGCGGCGCACCGTCCGAGCCAGGCCGGGCGAAGGGGCAACGTCCGCAGTGGACTGGGCGAAGCCGCGGCGCACCAGGCGGATCAGGTCGTCGTCAGTGGGCACTTTCGTTCTCCTCGATGTCGGTGAGATCCCCGAGTGATTCGCGCAGCTTGGCCAGCGCGTGATGGGTCTGGCTCTTGACCGTGCCGGGCCGGCAGCCGAGGACGTCGGCGGTCTGTTCGACGGAAAGGTCCTGGAAGTAGCGCAGGATGAGAACAGCCCGCTGCCGCAAGGGCAGCGCCAGCACAGCGGGCAGCAGCATCTGCTGCAGCAGCACGTCACTGTCGGCGGGTTCGTAGCTGGTTTCGCCGATTTCGGTGGCGGCTTCTCGCGGCCGGCGCGATCGCGCCCGCCAACGATTCTTCGCGTGGTTCACGACGGCCCGTCGTGCGTACGCATGTGGGTCCGTGCGCACGGAGCGCCAGCGCTGCGCGGTGTGCAGGAGGGCGGTCTGCAGCAGGTCCTCGGCGTGCCCGCGGTCGCCCGTGAGGAGGTACGCGGTGCGCAGCAGAGACGGCGACGCGTCGCGGACGAAGTCGTCGAAGTCGCTGCTCAGCCGGTCCATCGTCACGTCCTTCCAGACACCGCCGGGCCGACTCAGGTTGTAGGGACGGACGCTAACGCCTCCGGTTGTCGCTGTGAACGGTCGTCGAACGGCATCTGGATATCGCGTATCTGTCGGGCTGAATGCAGTTCACACCGTGTGGACTGTGAGGTCTGGTTGAACCTTGTTGGCGCGATCGCCGTGGTTGCACAGTGCGGGGCCATTTCGACCGATGCCGGAGGTTAATCGATGACCAGAGCACTCACCCAAGCCAGGCGACTGGCGGCTGCGGCGCTGCTGAGCGCGCCGTTGCTGGCGGTGGGTGGCGTGGCCGCGGCTGCGCCACCGACCTCGCCGTCGCATGCGCCCGCTAACCAGTGGGCAGTGGCCGGGGCGGATCTCTCCAACTCACGAAACCAGCCCAACGAGCACATCCTCGGACCGGGCAATGTCGGCGGGCTGACCGTCAAATGGTCGTTCGCGACCGCGACGGGCAGCGGCGTGTGGGCCACGCCCACGGTTGCGAACGGGGTGGTGTATGCGCCCGACTCGGCAGGCTTCCTGTATGCCATCGACGCCCGGACGGGCCACCAGCTGTGGGCCGACCACCTGCCCGACCTGTCGCCGCAACTTCCCGCCAACACGTTCTCGCGCACCAGCCCTGTCGTGTCCGGTGGCGAGCTGATCTTCGGTGACCAGCACCCGGCGAATGCTCTGGGCACCGGCGCCCACCTGATCGCCGTCGACCGGGCCACCGGCCACCTGCGCTGGATCACCACCATCGACCCGCACGTCGCGGCGATCGTCACCAGTTCGCCGACCGTGTTCGGGGGCCGTGTGTACGCCGGGGTCTCCTCGGGTGAAGAAACGCTGGCAACACTGCCCAGCTACACGTGCTGCACATTCCGGGGCAGCGTCGTATCGCTCGACGCGGACACCGGCCAGATGCTGTGGCAGCACTTCACCGTGCCCGACAACCACGGCCAGCCCGATCAGTACAGCGGAAACGCCGTATGGGGAAGCAGCCCGGTCGTCGACGCGCGGCGCGGCCTGCTCTACATCGGCACCGGCAACAACTACACGGTGCCGGCCGGCGTATGCGGCGAGCCTGACCAGCAGAACTGCGCGCAGCCCGCGGCCGGCGACGAGGTCGACTCAATCCTCGCGCTCGACCTCAAGAGCGGCTCGCTGCACTGGGTCGACCGCATGGAGAACTCGGACGTCTTCACCATCGCCAACCGCGGCGAGGGGCCGGACTTCGACTTCGGCTCCGCGCCCAACCTGTACACCACGACGATCAACGGCCAGCGCCGTGACGTACTCGGCATCGGCCAGAAGAGCGGCGTGTACTGGGCGGTCGACCCGAGTACCGGACACACGCTGTGGGGTACGCAGATCGGCCCGGGCGGATCCCTCGGCGGCATCGAATGGGGTTCGGCCACTGACGGCAACCGCATCTACGTCTCCATCGCCAATAACCTCCACATCCCGTACACCCTGAAGGGCAGCGGGCCGTTCGCCGGCCAGACGATCACCGGTGGCTCGTTCAGTGCCGTCGACGCCGCGACCGGCCAGATCCTGTGGCAGACGCCTGACCCGCAGGGTGCCCTGGACCTCGGCTTCGTGACCGTCGCCAACGGCGTTGTCTACGCGGGCTCGGACGCCGGGAAGGGCAACAACATGTACGCCCTGGACGCGCGCACCGGACAGATCCTCTGGTCGTTCGCCAGTGGCGGCTCGGTCGCGTCGGGCGCCGCCGTTGTCAACGGTGTCGTGTACTGGGGCTCGGGTTACCACATCGGTACCGAGCACAACGCGCTGTACGCGTTCAGTACGACCGGCTGATACCAGTGGCCGGTGCGGCTCCGCCACCCCGGTGCCGTACCGGCCACTATCCAGCAAAAGCGGCTAGCCACCCGATCACGGGTAAGCGGAACTCTTGACAGCTTCCTGACTTAAGGCGACAGTCTCACTGACAACGGTGTCACGGCGTCTGTCCACCAGGGCCCAGGAGTTCACACATGATCAGACGGCGCCGCGGGACTGCGGCTTCCCTGCTCGGTATCGGCGTGCTGACCGTTGCGGCAGCAGTGGCAGCGGCACCGCCCGTGGCAGCCGACTCCGGCAACACCGTGCGGGACGGGCATGCCCGCTTCGAGGTGCTGACGCCGACGTTGGTCCGACTCGAGTACGCGGACGACGACCAGTTCCAGGACGGCACAACGATCAACGCCGACAACCGCGACTTCCCGACCCCGGCGTACAGCACCGAGGTGGACGACGGCTGGCGGGTGATCAAGACGAGCCAACTCACCTTGCGCTACAAGGAGAACTCCGGGCCGTTCACGCCGGCGAACACCGAGATGGACCTGACTGTCGCCGGCCAGCCCGTGGCCGTGCACCCGACCTGGACCACTCAGCCGTGCGTGTTCGGCCAGGTGTGCGAGGCCGAGGACGGACAGCTCTCCGGCGGAGCATCAGTCGCAAGTGATCACACCGGCTACAGCGGCTCCGGATTCGTCGCCGGCTACCAGAACGTCGGTGCCGTAGGCAGCTACACCGTAGACGGCGTGCCGGCGGCGGGCGATTACACGCTCGCGGTCCGGGAGGCGAACTACCCGGCATCGTCGGCAGACGGCGGCGCCTGCCAGCCGCGCACGCTCTCGGTGTACGTGGGCGGCACGGACGTCGGCACGATCACCTTGCCGGCGACGCCCAGCTGGGACGACTGGACCACTGTCACGACCACGGTGCACCTGGCAGCCAATGAGAACAGCGTTGCCCTGAAACGGGATCCGGATGACTGCGGCAACGTCAACGTCGACTACATGTCGTTCAGCACAGCGGGCCAGCCGCTGCCGCAGCCGCAGCCCGCGCCGGCGACCCACAGCCTCGGCGGCTGGCGGCGCAGCCTGGACGGACAGTCCGGCCCGGCACCACTCGCCGGCGGGCTGCTCTCCCGGGACGGCTGGTACCTGCTCGACGACACGCAGACCGCACTGTGGACGTCCGACGGCTGGGCCACCCCGCGGCCGGCCCACACCGGCGCCTACCAGGACGGGTACTTCTTCGGCTACGGCCACGACTACAAGCAGGCGCTGCAGGAGTTCGCGCAGCTGACCGGCCCGGCCCCGGTGCTGCCCGAATGGGCGTTCGGCAACTGGTACTCGCGCTATTACCCGTACACCACCGCCGACTACGAGAACAGCCTCGTCCCGGCGTTCCGTCAGCACCAAGTGCCGCTGGACACGCTGGTGATCGACACCGACTGGAAGAACCCCAGCACGTGGAACGGCTGGAACTGGAACCCGGATCTGTTCCCCGATCCGCAGGCGTTCCTCGACTGGACCAAACAGCAGGGGTTGCACACCACGCTGAACATCCACTCCAGCATCGAGAGCACTGACCCGCAGTTCGCCAAGGCGAACGCGATCGCGGGTGGGCTGATCCCCAACGGCGGTACGAACTACGTATGGGACTGGTCGAACCAGAAGCAGGCGCAGTCCTACTTCTCGCTGCATCAGCCGTTCGAACAGCAGGGCGTGAACTTCTGGTGGCTGGACTGGTGCTGCGACAACAGCCGCGTGTCCATGCCCGGCCTGACCCCCGACACCTGGATCAACTACCTCTACAGCAAGGACCTCACCGACAAGGGTGAGCGCGGCTTCGCTTTCTCGCGTATGGGCAGTTCCCTGCAGGCCGGCGGCTATTCCGGCTCGTCGCCGTACCCGAGCGGTGCCTGGGCTGAGCACCGGTACGACGTGCACTTCACCGGCGACACCTTCGCCACCTGGGACATGCTCGGCTTCGAGGCCGCCCTGACACCGGACGAGGGAGCGTCCATCGGGCTGCCGTACGTCACCCACGACATCGGCAGCTTCCACGGCGGCCACGACCCGGACGACCTCTACGCGCGATGGGTCCAGCTCGGTGCGTTCCAGCCTGTGCTACGGCTGCACTCCGACCACGGCGATCGCCTGCCGTGGAACTACGGCCCTGCCGCCGAGGCGTCCGCGGAGAAGTTCCTGCGGCTGCGCGAGGCGCTCGTCCCGTACTCGTACATCACCGCCCGGGAGGCGCACGACACCGGGCTGCCGATGACACGGGCGCTCTACCTGGACTACCCGGACGCGGCCGAGGCGTACCAGTTCAACGACGAGTACATGTACGGCGACGAGATGCTGGTCGCGCCGATCAGCACGCCGGGGACTGTGGCATCGCGGCGCATGTGGTTCCCGCCGGGTACCTGGATCGACTACTTCACCGGCGCCCAGTTCCAGGGCCCGAGCGTGCAGACCGTGGCCGCGCCGCTGGACCGGATGCCGGTGTTCGTCAAGGCCGGCGCGATCATTCCCACGCTGCCGTACGAGGACCACGTCGGCCAGCAGAGCAACCCGGCGACCATCCTTTCGGTGTACGCCGGCGCGGACGGCGGTTACCAGCTGTACAGCGATGCTGGCGACGGACTCGGCTACGAGAAGGCCCAGTACGCGTGGACGCCGATCACCACGCACCAGAACGGCGAGGGCCAGCAGGTGATCACGATTGGCGGCGCCCAGGGCAGCTACCCGGGCCAGCCCGTGAGCCGGAACTTCCAACTGAAGGTGGTCGATGCGAGCCGTCCCGCCACCGTGCATGCCGGCAACACGCTGCTGCCGCAGACGACTGCGGGCAGCACCGCCGTCGGATGGTGGTACGACGACGCATCACGAACGGTGCATGTCACGCTGCCCCCGTCAGCCACCCAGGACACGACCAAAGTGGACCTGGACGGCACCCGCCCGGTGACGGTGACCGCTCCGCCAGTCGTCGGCGTGAACGTGACCGCGAGTGCGATGACGTCCGGCAGCTCGTCGCCCGTGACCGCCACGGTGACGAACTATGGGCCAGGCGCCGTCAGCAACGTCTCCGCGCACCTGCAGGTGCCGGCCGGCTGGAGCACCGTACCTTCCGGTACGGTGACGATCCCCTCGCTGACAGCGGGACAATCGCAGCAAGTCACCTGGCAGGTTGACCCGGCTTCGCCGAGCGATCCGGTCGCGCAGCAGACCGTGCAGGCCAGTGCCGGCTACAGCTGGCCCAGCGGGCAGGACACCGCAACCGGGCAGACCACGGTGTACGTCACCAGTCCGGTGCAGGCGCCGTACCACACGTTTGGCGCCACGTCGCCCGCCTACTTCGGCCAGCAGGGCACCAGGTTCGGCATCGCCGCCGATGGCACTGACGTGTGGACCGCCAATGACGAGTACGGCGCCGTCTACCAGCCCGGCGCTGCCGACAGCCAGGCCACCGCGACGGTTCGGGTGGACAGCCAGGACGCCACCGACCCGTGGGCCAAGTCCGGACTCATGCTCCGCGACGACATGACCAAACCCGGATCGTCCGCGGGATACGCGATGATCTCGGTAACCCCGGGCAACGGGATCGCGTTCCAGTGGGACAGCGACGGCAACGGCTACCTGGACGGCAACGTCAACACCGGCGGCGGCACTGCGGCCGCACCGGTTTGGCTCAAGCTGGCCCGCTCCGGCGCAAGCGTCACCGCCTCCTACTCGACGGACGGGCAGAACTGGACGACGGTCGGCAGCGCCACGCTTCCCGGCGTACAGCCCACCGAGGACATCGGCATGTTCGCAACGTCGCATTCTCCCGGCAACCCTGGGCGCGTGCTGTTCAGCGGCTTCGCCGTCACGCCTTAGGGATCAACGCGCAGCGACCGCGAGGCGTACGGCGAGGCCGAGGAACACGCTGCCGGTGAGGCGGTCCAGCCAGCGTTGCGCGACTGGGTGCTCAAGCAGCCGGCGGGCGCGCACGACACCGACCACGACAAGGATGTACCAGGTAGCGCTCAGCACGATGTGCACGGATGCCAGTTCGAACACGTCGCCGACCGTCGCGCCGGAGGGCATGAACTGCGGCAACAACGCCATGTAGAGAGCGGCCGGCTTCGGATTGGTGATGCTGGTGAGCAGTCCGCTGCGGTATGCCGTTACCCGGGAAGGGCGTTTGAGGACGGGCCTGTCCGGAGAGCCGCTACGCCGGCGTGTCAACGCGTGCACGCCCAGCCAGGCCAGATAGACGGCACCGATGACCTTGAGCACGACGAAACCCACGGTCGATGCGGTCAGCAAGGCGGTCAAGCCGAACGCCGCGCCACACGCCCACACCACCAGGCCCGTCGTGTTGCCCGCCACGCAGGACAGTCCGGCCGCGGTGCCGCTGCGCAGCGACTGCGACATGAGGACGGCGAGCGCGGGGCCCGGAACGACAACGATCAGGGCACACGTCACGACGAACGCAGTCGTGATCATCCCGCAGCCTCCCGCACCCCGAGCGCGGGCATCGAGCAGAGTCGTGCGCCCGCAAGCTCGGCGATCCGGCGTAGGACAGCGCCCGGGAGCGCTGCCCTACCTCCTGACTAACCGATTGAGACGGCGAAGACGTGCATCGCTGTCGATCCGACGTTAGCCCCCTGGCTGATGTTCGGCAGCGTGACGTATTGCACGGTCTTCCCGGCCTGCAGCGGTACGGCAGTCGCTCATAACTTGCAGACCGTTCCACGTCAGTACGCGTGGTATAGCCGACCTTGAACTAGCCTGGCGCGATTACCCGGGCGACAAGCAGGTCAGCCAGCCCGAAGCCGACGGACTTGAAGAGCGTCCGGCCCTGGGCCGGCCTCGCCTCGCCACGGACGACGCGCGCCAAATCGACGTCGAACACCGACGTGTCCGCGGCGCCCTCGGCGACGGCCATGATCAGGTCGCCAGCCTCACGCCGGGCCGCCTCGGCGTCGTCCACCACGACGAACGACGACGCCACGACATCGGCCGCTACTTCGCGGTGATCGGGGAGGTGTGCGCCGATCGCGTTCACGTGGGCGCGATCGCCGAGGCTTGCCGCGTCCACCACGGGCGTGGCCGAGGTCGTACAGCAGCAGACGATGTCCGCGGCGGACACATCCGATGCGACGGTCGCGTCCGTCGACGCCGCGAACGCCGCGGCCTTCTCCGGGGTCCGGCCGATCACGCTGACGGACGAGATCGGCCGCACCGCGCGGACGGCTGCCACGTGCTCGCGCGCCTGCGGTCCGGTGCCGATCACGGCAAGCCGCGAGGCGTCCGGTGGCGCCAGCAGGTCGGTTGCCAGTGCCGACAATGCCGCCGTCCGGATCAACGTCAAGGCCACGGCGTCGGCGACGACCAGCGGGGTGAGCGTCGCCGCGTCGAACAGCACGTAGACGCCCTGCACGCGCACGGGACCACGGCCGACCGTTACCAGCTTCACGCCCGCGACCGCGCCCGACTCGGCGGGCATGACGAGTAACTCGCCGCCGGTCCATGCCGTCGACGTGCGCACCGGCTGCGGCGGCGCCCCCTCGGCCAAGCCGGCGCGCAGCGCGGCAATCGCATCCACGAGGGGGATGGCCGCGCGCACGGCGGCGCCGTCGAGGTACCTCACCAGTTCGTGGCGACGTACTGCGTCTCGAGGTACTCGTCGATGCCCTCGAAGCCACCCTCGCGGCCGATGCCGGACTCCTTCACGCCACCGAACGGCGCGGCGGGGTCGGACACCAGCCCGCGGTTGAGGCCGACCATGCCTACCTCGAGCCGCTCGGCGACGCGCAGCCCGCGCGCAAGATCGCCGGTGTACACGTATCCGGTGAGCCCCATGTCGGTGGCGTTGGCCAGCGCGATGGCATCGTCGTCGTCGCGCACCGTGATGATCGGTGCGACCGGCCCGAAGATCTCATCGGTAGCGACGGGAGATTCTCGGGGTACGTCGGTCAGCACCGTCGCCGGGTAGTAGAAGCCGGGCCGGTCGAGCCGCGACCCGCCGATCGCTGCGATCGCGCCGGCCGCCACCGACTCGTCGACCTTCTCGGCGATGCCACCGACCGCGCGTTCGGTGATCATCGGACCGAGTTGGGTGTCCTCGGAGGTACCCGGCCCGACGCGCAGCGTGCCCATCCGCGCCGCCAGCCGCTCGGCGAACGCCGTGGCGACGCGCTCGTGCACGAGGAAGCGATTCGCCGCCGTGCATGCCTGTCCGCCGTTGCGCATCTTGGCGAGCATCGCGCCGTCGACGGCGGCGTCCAGGTTGGCGTCGTCAAGGATGACGAACGGAGCGTTGCCGCCCAGCTCCATCGAGCAGTTGACAATGCGGTCGGCGGCCTGCTTGAGCAGCTGACTGCCCACCCCTGTCGAGCCGGTGAACGACAGCTTGCGCACTCGCGTGTCCGCCAAAGCGGCAGTCACGAAGTCGCTTGGGTGGTCGGTGGTGAGCACGTTGATGACCCCGGGCGGCGCCCCGGCATCGGCCAGCACCGCTGCCAGGAGGAGCGCCGTGAACGGCGTGTCGTGCGCCGGCTTGAGGACCACGGTGCAGCCCGCTGCCAACGCCGGTCCGATCTTGCGCGTGGCCATCGCGGCCGGGAAGTTCCACGGCGTCAGGAGCAGCGACACGCCCACCGGTTTGCGGAACGTCAGGATGCGGTTCGCGCCGGACGGGGCGGTGCGCAGCTCGCCCCCGATGCGGACGGCCTCCTCGCTGAACCAGCGGAAGAACTCGGCCGCGTAGGTCACCTCGGCGCGCGAGTCGGTGAGGGACTTGCCCATCTCCAGGCTCATCACGTACGCGATCTCTTCACGTCGAGAGATCATCAGCTCGAAGGCGCGGCGCAGCACCTCGCCGCGTTCGCGGCACGCCGTGACCGACCAGGGCGGCAAGGCCGCGGCAGCCGCCTCTACGGCGCGCGCCACGTCATCGTTGCCCGCGCGGGGCACCTCGCCGATGGTGTCCCCGGTGGAGGGATCCAGCACCGGCAGCACACCGGCCGAACCGGCGCTCCACTTGCCGTCGATGAACATTTCGCTGGGGATACCGGCGGGAAGGCTCATGCCCCTCAGCTTGCCATGCGACTACCGAGGCGGCGCCGGCGTTCGGAGAACCAAGCGCCGGCCGGACCGCGAAAGGTCCGGCCGACGCTGATGGATCTATGTGGTCTTGACGTGGTTGGTATCAGTTCCCCGAAGGCTGACCGGTAACCGGGTCGAGGAACAGCCTGCCGTTGTTGCCGTGGCTGCTGTTGAAGTTGAACATGTTGTTCAGCGTCCCGGCGAGGGCATCGAAGGAGCCGGCGATCCTGGGCAGATGCCAGTTGTCCTGGACGAACTTCACGACCGAGGACAGGTCGGTGACCGTGTTGTCGACCACGTTGTGCTTGGCCCAAGGTGAGATCACCAGCAGCGGCAGCCGCGGGCCCAGCCCGCAGCGGCCGTTCTGCCCGGCCAGCGGCGTCTGCTTCGACGTGTCGCCGCACAGACCGGTGCCGTTGAGGAAGTCCTGCGGCCCGGGCGGGCTGGCCACGGTCGCGGTGTTGGACGGATTACGGACGCCGCTGAAGACGTGGTCGTAGAAGCCGTCGGAGTCGTCGTAGGCGATGACGACGGCGGTGCTCGACCAGTCCGGGGTGTGCTGCAGGTTGTTGATCTCATTGACCACGAACTGCTGCTCGTCGAGCGGGTCGGAGTAGGCAGCGTGCCCGTCCTGGTAGCCGGGCGCCTTCAGGAAGCTCACGGCCGGCAGGTGGTCCGGAGACAGGTAGCCGTGCGAGATCGCACCGACCAGAGCGTCGAAGTCGCTCGTGTCGTACTGGTGGTTCGCGGTGTCGAACTGAGGAGCGCCGCCCGTGACCGTCTGCGTGTCGGTGCCAATCGCGGCGAGCGACGCCGGCGGCAGGTGGTGCGGGTTGGCTGTTGAGGCGTAGTACTGGAACGGCTCGTGGTGCGCGATGTAGTCGTCCTTGTTACCCCAGTTGTTCGGGCCCGGCGTCGTGCCGCCGATCCCGCCGACCGCCGGGCCGACCGGGTGCACAGCGTTGCACAGCCCCTGGTCAGACGCCGGTGCCTGGGCGAACTTGCCCTTGAACTGGTCGGGCGTGAACGTCGACGTCGGCTGCGTTCCGCCGGTCGCGGCGGCGAAGCTGGTAGTCGGCCGGAAGCCGCCCTGGAACCAGCCCCAGCTCATCCCGGCCGCGTTGAGCAGGTCGCCGACGTTCTGACCGGTCATGCTCACTGCGTCGCGGGTAGAGCAGTCGTCGTAGTAAGGCTGAGCGTCGCTGACCAGCGAGTGTCCGCCGACGCCGTCAGGCACTGTGTCGCCGTCGGTGGCCGCGCCGTTGATCATCAGTCCGACGCCGCCGGTGTCGCCCGATGTCAGGTTGAGCGCACCCGGGGCGGACGGTCCGAACGTGGTGCCGTAGGAGTTGTCGCTCATCGCGTAGTGCTGGGCGTAGTTCCACATCCCGGTGACCGTGTTGCCGTCGTAGTAGTTCATGACGTCAGCCTTGTTGCACGGCTGACCGGTCGGGCTCTTCCCCCCGCCGTTGCCGACGGTGGTGATGAACTTGTCCATCGACCCGCCGTCGAAGGCCTTCTGCTCGTCGTTGTAGTTGTGGTCCTGGTCGCACATCAGCACGTCGTTGATGTTCGCCGGATCGAGGCGGCGTGGGTTGACCTGATTACCGCTCGCGTCGCGGTTGGGGTTGTTGGTCAGCAGCGTGCCCTGCCCGTTCAGGCCCGCATTGTTGGCCAGGCCGTTCACGGTCGGCGTGTTGCCCGCTGCGCGGAACGTTTGTCCCGACGTGTTGGCCGCGTTCGGATAAGTACCGAAGTAGTGATCGAACGATACGTTCTCTTGGAAGATCACCACCAAGTGCTTGATCGGGGTGGCAGTTTCCCCAGCTGTCGGCTTCGACCCGCCAGCGGCTGCCGCCGCGGTCGCCGCTACCGGCAGCACCGCTGCCGCCGCCGCAGCCGCGACAAGCAGCGCTGTTCTCCGGGATTTGAGCATCGCCGGTTCCCTTCATTGCCGTTGGTCGCCCCGGCACACTGCCAGGACCCCGGGGAACCTATGGACGGCAGATGAACAGCACGAAACACACAATTGAACTCACCGGTGAACACCCACGAACAGTGCTACTCGGACGGACGAAACCATCTCGACCCGCGTGCTCCCGCCGAGGGCCGAACGCTGCCAGGTGCGGTTGACGGTCAGCCGCGGCTTCGCCTGGCTGGACTCGGTCCCGGCGCGGCGGGGGGTTGATCGGTAAGCGTTTCGGCGTACTCGGCGGTGAGCTGGCCCATCCGCATGAGGAAGTCGTTGATCACGCGCAGTTGCTCATCGGTGTAGCTGCTCAGGAACCGGGTAGTCGCGCCGATGAGGCCCTGGAACACCTCGCGTTCGCGGGCGGCCGTGGCTTCGGTGGACTCCACGACCTGCCGGCGGCGGTCGTGCGGGTCGTTGCGCCGGCGCACATAGCCGGCCTTTTCGAGGCGGTCGAGAACCGAGGTAAGTCCCCCGGTCGTTATGCCCAGCCGCTGTGCCAGCGCGCTGGGAGCCAGGGGTCCGTTGCCGAGGACATCGAGGGCGCGCATGTCGGTGCGGTTGACGCCGAATCGGTCGGCGGCGGCCTGATCCAGGCGATCGATTTCCGTGGTCAGCGTCCGCAGCCTCGCGTAGGTCTCGCCGGGAAGCGATCGGTGCGCCATATAGCTTGCCAATCTGATAGTTAGATCTGTAAGCTACTTACCAAGCTACTGACGATTCTAACAGATCCGCATCTGACAGAGGAGCACCACGATGTCCATCCCAACACGTCTTCTTCTCGGCACGGTGGCCACGCTCACGATCACCGGCGCAGTCGTGGCGACACAGGCGAGCGCACACAGCCCGAGCAGGCTCAGCTTCACCAGCCACCTGACCGCGCTCCAGTTCTTCACCGACACGGGCCCAGTCACCGGCCCGCTCACCGCGCCCCTTGTTCCCGGTGACCGCATCATCGGACGGGACACCGTCGTTCAGGGCGGCCAGCCGGTCGGCCACGACAACGAGATATGCACGGTGTCGTTCGATCGGGACGTGCTGTGCCAAGACATCGTCATCCTCGACGGCCGCGGAGACCTACAAGCCAGCTGGACCGTCCAATGGCCGGCCGGTCCCGGCAGCCCGAGCAGCTTCGACGGCATCATCAGCGGTGGCACGGCAGAATTCCAGTCCAGCCACGGGTCATTCCACGCCACCGCACTACCTGACGGCGGCATCGATATCACCGCCGATCTTCACGACGGCAGCTGACGCCCGGCTAGCTGCGCACGCGCAGCCCTTCGAAGGCCACCTTGACGACGGCGTCCGCAAGCTTGTCGGCGGGTAAGGCGCCACGCGGGCGGTACCACTCGATCAGTGAGTTGACCATGCCGAACAGCAGCCTGGCGGTAATTGCCGGATCTACGTCGGGACGCACGTCGCCGTCCGCCTCCGCCTCGGCCACCAGGGCGCTGACGAGGTCGTCGAAGCCACGCCGCCGCGCCAGGGCGGCCCGCTCGACGCGGGTGTTGCCGCGGACCCGCAGCAGCAACGTGACGTAAGGCAGCTCGTCGGCCAGGACCTGCACGCTGCGGCGCACCAGGTACTCCAGCCGTTCGATCGCCGGCCCGGTCCGGAAGCCGGGCTCGTCGGTCACCGCGAACAGTGCGTCCAGCGCGCGGTCCAGCGCGAGACGCAGGAGTTCCTCCTTGCCGGTCACGTGGTGGTAGATCGCCGACTTCGTGCGGCCCAAGCGGCGCGACACGTCGTCCATGCTGGTGCCGTCGTAGCCCTTCTCGTTGAAAACCTTGACGGCGACGGCGAGCAACGAGTCGACGTCGTATCCGGGCCGTCCGCGCCTGACGGTCGTCATCGCGTGTCGATGACCCGGCGCAGTTTGCCGACCGAACGCTCGAGCGTGTCCGGGTCGACGACCTCGACCTCGACGCTCACGCCGACGGTGTCCTTGACCGCCGCCGAGAGCGCAGCACCGGCTGCCGCACGCTGCGCGGGATCGGCGTCCGCACGCGCCTCGACGCGAACGAGCATCTCGTCGAGTCGCTCCGGGCGCCGCAGCACGAGCTGGAAGTGTGGCGACAACGCGGGCGTGCGCAGCACGTGCTCCTCGATCTGCGTGGGGAAGACGTTCACGCCGCGCAGGATGATCAGGTCGTCGCTCCGGCCGGTCACCTTCTCCATCCGGCGCATCGCCGGCCGGGCCGTCCCGGGCAGCAATCGCGTCAGATCGCGCGTGCGGTAGCGGACGATCGGCATCGCCTCTTTGGAGAGCGACGTGAACACCAACTCGCCCCGCTCGCCGTCGGGCAGCACGTCGCCCGTCAGCGGGTCGATCACCTCGGGATAGAAGTGGTCTTCCCACACGTGCAAGCCGTCCTTGGTCTCGACGCACTCCTGCGCGACCCCGGGTCCCATCACCTCGGACAGCCCGTAGATGTCGACCGCATCGATGGCAAGGCGCTGCTCGATCTCCTCGCGCATCTGCTCGGTCCACGGTTCGGCGCCCAGGATGCCTACTAGCAGCGATGTGTCGCGCGGATCGATGCCCTGTCGCTCGAACTCGTCGATGAGCGTCAGCAGATACGTGGGCGTGACCATGATGACCTCGGGGCGGAAGTCATTGATCAGCTGTACCTGACGGGACGTCATGCCACCCGACACCGGAATCACCGTGCAGCCCAGCCGCTCCGCGCCGTAATGGGCGCCGAGACCACCGGTGAACAGGCCGTACCCGTACGCCACGTGCACTCTCATCCCGGGACGCGCGCCCGCGGCCCGGATCGAGCGGGCCATCACGTCAGCCCACGTGTAGAGGTCCGTCTGGGTGTAGCCGACGACCGTAGGACGCCCGGTGGTGCCACTCGATGCGTGGATCCGGCGCACTTGGTCGGCGGGCACGGCGAACATTCCGAACGGATAGTTGTCGCGCAGATCGGCCTTTGTCGTGAACGGGAAATGAGCGAGGTCGGTGAGCGAATGGAGGTCGCTCGGATGCACGCCCGCGGCGTCGAACGCCGCGCGGTAATGCGGAACCTGCTCGTACGCGTGGTACAGGGTGTCCTGCAGGCG
>JBPYES010000493.1:0-2105 GCA_051984825.1 Jatrophihabitantaceae bacterium | reverse complement strand
ACGCGACGACACTCGGCGTGGTGCGAGAGCCCTCGGCGTTCGCAATGACCTCCGGCTCGCCACCCGTCAGGACGGCGACGACGGAGTTGGTGGTACCGAGATCGATACCGACAGCTCGTGCCATTGGCTGTACTCCCTATGCTCTAGTGCTTGCTTCAGTCAATAGAACTGAGTCGGGTCCGCTCATGTTCCCGGGAGCCATTATGCCCCCCTCGCGCAAGCGCGCCATAGGCCTCCGCAGAGTCGCTTTCCCGTCGTATCGGGCGGGTGCTATGGCCTCTCGGCTGGGCGCCACACTAGACGGGTGAGCACGCAGCGCGACGCCCGGCGCAGCGCGGATGCCGTCTGGATCGCCTGGCTGGTGGCCGGCGCCGTCGTGGTCGTCCTCACCCTGAACGTCGTGCGGCATCTGACTGCGCGGCAGCACGTGCACATGCCTGCCAGCGACGCCCTCTTCCGGGCGGGCAGTTCGCCGCTCGGCCCGCTGCTCAGCCATCGGCTCGTTACGGCGTGGAACGTCGATGCGGTCGCGCTCGCGGTGCTCGCGGGGCTGAGCGCCTGGTACGCCACTGCGGTGGTGCGGCGCCGCCGCCGGACCGGTACGCGCTGGCCGGCCGTGCGCGGTCTGTCGTTCGCGGCCGGCGTCGCAGTCTGTGCATATGCGACATCCGGTGCGATCGCCGTATACGACAAGGCGCTGTTCTCCGCCCACATGCTGGGGCACCTGGCGCTCGTGATGGCGGCCCCGGCTCTGTTCGCCGCGGGACGTCCGATGCGGCTCGCGGTTGAAGCCGGATCCGAGCGCGTGGAGCGAATCGCGCAGGGACCCGTCGTCACGTTCCTGACCGCGCCTCCGGTGGCACTCGCCTGCTACGCGGCGGTGATCGTCGGCAGCCACCTGACCGGGTTGATGGACACGATCATGCGGTCCACCGCCGCCGGGCAGGTCGAGCACCTCGTGTATCTCGTGGTGGGCTACCAGTTCTTCGTCCTCGTCATCGGCGATGAGCCGATCAGGTGGCGCCTCTCGACACCGGCCCGGTGGGGGTTGCTGGCGCTTGCGATGGCAGTCGACACGTTCACCGGCATCACGCTGATGATGACGAGCACCGCCGTCGCGATGTCTCCGCCCGCCGGCCTGTCCGTCGATCCGCTCACCGACACGCAAACCGGCGGGGCGATCATGTGGTTCGGCGGTGACGGGATCATGGCCGTGGTCATGATCGCGTTGGTGATCGGCTGGCAGCACACGTCCGGACGTTCGCTCCGCGATCGGACCAGCTGGTTGGAGCGGGCTCGCGCGGCCACATTGTCGGACCGGGACGGTGGGACCGGCGGCGACGGCGACATCGACGACGACCAGGCTCGCCTGGACGCCTACAACGTGTGGTTGGCGCGGGTCGCCGAGCGCGACCGTTCGCAGTAAGCCTCAGAGCGGCGCAATTGCGGCGTGCAGCAGCGCGCCGATGTCACCGAGCACGTGCTGGCCGCCGCTGACGATCATCCGGCCGTCCACGATCACGGTGTCGACGTCGGCGGCGGTGGCCGCGAATACGGCTTGTGCCGGGTCGACGCCGGCGGTCCGGACGGTGTCCAGCCGGACTGCCACCAGGTCGGCGCGCTGGCCCGGCGCGATACGCCCTGCGTCGGGCCAGCCCAGGGCGTGGTGGCCGGTAAGCGCCGCAACGAGCTGCGCCGGGGTGAAGCGCCCACGCTCTCCGGTAGCCAGCCGCTCGTGCATCTCGAGGGCGCGCGCCTCCTCGAACAGGTCGATCAGCGCGTGCTGGTCGGTGCCCACCGTGATCGGCGATCCGGCGTCGTAGAGGCGACGGGATGGGCCGATGCCATCAGCAAGATCGCGTTCGGTCGTGGGGCAGATGCTAACCGTGCTGGCGGAGCCGCCGAGCAGCGTGATATCGCCGTCGGTCAGGTGCGTGGCGTGCACGGCGGTGGTTCTCGCGCTCAGCGCGCCGGCGTGGGCCAGCAGTTGCGTGGGCGTCACGCCATAGGCCGCCAGGCACTGCTCGTTCTCGGCCGGCTGCTCGGAGAGATGGACGTGTAGCGGCCGGCCCACCGCCGCAGCCACCACCTCGGGCAGCGCGTCG
>JBPYES010000492.1:0-2964 GCA_051984825.1 Jatrophihabitantaceae bacterium | reverse complement strand
ACGATGCTGGCGAGGGCGGCGTCACCGTCGGCGTGCAGCTGCTGATAGGTGACGCCGACGCACTGCTCGTACGACAGGCCCGCGGTGGTCCGCGTCAGCAACAGTTCCAGGATGTAGTCGCGATCGTCGCCGTCAGATCGCGTAATCGGCCGGAACACACCGACTTTGGCGACCGTAGCGGTCAACCGGTGCAGCAGCCCCAGCGCGATCGTCGACTTGCCGGTCTCCGGCTCGGGGGCGGCGACGTAGATCGCTGTCACTGAACCGACACAGCGCCGCGGACCATTCGCCCGCCTCTCAGGCCAGCCGCCGCAGCCGCGGCGCCAGGTCCTTCTCGAACAGCTCCAGGAACCGGCGCTGGTCGTGGCCGGGCGCGTGGAACACCAGGTGGTTGAGGCCCCATTTCACGTACTGGCCGACCTTTTCGACCGCCTCGTCGGGATCGGACGCCACGATCCAGCGCTTGGCGACCTGCTCGATGGGCAGCTCGTCGGCGGCCTTCTCCATCTCCAGCGGGTCGTGGATGCTGGTCTTCTGCTCGGCCGTCAGCGACAGCGGCGCCCAGAACCGGGTGTTCTCCAGCGCCTTGTCCGGGTCGGTGTCGTAGGAGATCTTGATCTCGATCATCCGGTCGACGTCGTCGGGATTCTTCCCGGCCGCCTCCGCGCCCTCCCTCATGGCGGGCATCAGCTTGTCCTTGTACAGCTCCTCGCCCTTCCCGGAGGTGCAGATGAAGCCGTCGCCGGCGCGACCCGCGTACTTGGCGACCTGCGGGCCGCCCGCGGCGATGTAGATCGGGATGCCGCCCTCGGGCACGTCGTAGATGGAGGCGCCCTTGGTGTGGTAGTACTCGCCCTCGAAGTCGACCCGATCGCCCAGCCACAGCTCGCGCATCAGCCGCACCGCTTCGCGCAGCCGGGCATAGCGCTCCTTGAAATCCGGCCACTCGCCCTCGTATCCGGTGGCTATCTCGTTGAGCGACTCGCCGGTGCCGACGCCGAGGAAGATGCGATCCGGGTACAGGCATCCCATCGTGGCGAACGCCTGCGCGATGACGGCGGGGTTGTACCGGAAGGTCGGGGTGAGCACCGAGGTGCCCAGCACCAGCCTCTTGGTCCGCTCGCCCACGGCGGTCATCCACGCCAGCGAGAACGGCGCGTGTCCGCCCTCGTGGCGCCACGGCTGGAAGTGGTCACTGACTGTGGCGCTGTCCATGCCGTGCCCCTCGGCGGCGACAGCGAGTTCGACGAGCTCGCGCGGTGCAAATTGTTCAGCGGACGCTTTGTATCCGAGTTTCAGTTCAGCCACTCGTTCTTTCTACTCCTGTGCCGACGGTCGCGACCCGCCGCGCCCGGCTCCTACACTCGCGGGCATGGGATCGGCGCCGACTCTCGTTCAAGTGACCGACACGGTGTACCTCGCGCAGGGCGAGGCCGTTAACTGGACGCTGGTCGTCGACGGCACCGGCGTGCTGCTGATCGACGCCGGATATCCCGGCGACCGCGAGGACGTGCTGTCGTCGCTGCGGGAGCTGAGTTACGGACCCGGCGACGTCCGCGCCGTCCTGCTCACGCACGCCCACATCGACCACCTGGGCTCGGCGATCTGGCTGGCCAAGGAATACGGCACCGCCGTGTACTGCCACGCCGACGAAGTGGGCCACGCCAAGCGGGAGTACCTGGAACAGGCGTCGGTTTTCGATGTCGCCCTGCGCATTTGGCGTCCACGCTGGGCACGCTGGGGGCTGCACGTGTTGCGCAGCGGCGGCCTGATTCGCGACGGCATCCCGTCCACCCGGCCCCTGACCGCCGAGGTGGCCGCCGGACTGCCGGGTCATCCCAGCGCCGTGTTCACCCCCGGGCACACCAGTGGGCACTGCTCGTACGTGGTGGACGGGGTGCTGGTCAGCGGCGACGCCCTGATCACCGGGCACCCACTGCTGCGCCGTGGTGGGCCGCAGCTGCTGCCCGCGGTGTTCAGCCACAGCCAGCAGGACTCGCTGCGCAGCCTGGACGCGCTGGCCCTGCTGGACACCGAGGTCTTGTTGCCCGGGCACGGCGACGTGTGGCGCGGCCCCGTCCGCGAAGCGACCGCGCGGGCCATCTCGTTGGCCGTGTGACTCTTCAAACCCGTTGTGCCGGAGCGTAAGTCAAGCCAGCCACTTCTCGAATGCGATCGGAAGAAACGGGCCCCAGTCGGGCAGCGGGTCCGGCGGCAGCCGGGTATACCCCGTTGCGTCGTAGAGCGCCTCGGCCTCGGGCTGCCGGTTGCCGGTGATCAAGTAGAGCCGCCGATACCCCCGCGCCAGGGTTTCGGCCTCCAACGCCGCCAGCAACGCCCTGGCGTAGCCGCGGCGCCGATGCGCGCCGTCGGTCCAAATCCGCTTGAGCTCGGCGGTGTTCGCGTCATAGCGGCGAAACGCCCCGCCGGTCACCGGCACGCCGTCCACCACGCCGATCAGCAAGCCGCCATCCGGCGGGGCCAACTCGGCCTCGGGCACGGGCAGCCAGGTCAGGTGGGTGCTCGGCGTGCCGCCGTAACGCTGCGCATACTCGACGGCCAATTCGGCCAGCAGCGGTTGGGCCAGCGGGTCGTCGTGAGTGGCCGACACGAACCGCAGTTGGCCGTGCGGCGGGCTTGATTCCGGCATCACGGGAGCTCAAACGCGTGTCGCGGTGACGTATTCCGGGATGAACTCCGCGTCGCCGGGACCGGTCCGTCGTCGCCTGCCCAGCCCCATCGCACCCAGCAGCTCGGCACTGGTCCGCCGGGACGGTTCCCAGCCATTGGACGCCAAATACTCTGGCACATAATGGTATTCGCCAGGATAGGTCAGACTGGCCAGATCGACGTCCAGACCGCGTTGCCGCCACCCGTCGACGAAAGCGCGCTCGGCCCCGAGCTGCAGCGGGTTCCAGGTGGGCATGTGATCGGCGGTGAACCGGCTGCCCGGAGCGCTCGAGG
>JBPYES010000491.1:0-2451 GCA_051984825.1 Jatrophihabitantaceae bacterium | reverse complement strand
TCGGCCAGGCGCTGCTCAAACAAGGCGAGGGCCGTCCGGTCGTCGCCCTGCACGGCGACCTCCAGCCAGCGAACATCCTTGAGCATCGCGGCGCGATCGCGGTGATCGACCCAATCGGGATCGCCGGCCCCCGGGAACTCGACGTCGCCAACGCAGCGCTCCAGCACAATTGGGGCGAGGACTCATCAGCGCGAATCAGGCGGCTGGCGGACCTGACCGGCACCGACCAGGCGTTCGCGATCGCCTTCGGCCACTTCAGCGCCACATACGCGGCGCTCGCCCCGAGATACTGACCCGCACGTCGGTCGCAAGCCGCACCCAGACGCGTCATGCCGCCGGCGCAGCCGCTTGGTACCGATCGAGCCCGGCGGTAGCGAGAGCTCGGCGTTTCCGGCGGCCACCAGACGCACGCCCCGGCAGGCGAGCAGAACACCACGCCCGTCGCGCGCGACAAGCCGGTCCGCGTGCCTCGCAAGCGGCTCCCCCCTCACGACTGCCGGGCGCCAAGACTCAAGCTACAGGCGCAGAAGTAACCACTGGCACCAGCCGCCGCCGCAAGTGTCGCTTGACCACGAATTGCCACATCAGGCCGGTGCGGCCGGCCATGGCGATAACCGCATCGCCATTTCAATCGTCCACGCGCTTGGCGAAAACTCGATTACGCCGATTGGCGCGTCGTGGCAGGAGCCGGTGCGATCGCGTCGGACTGGACGAGCAGGGCCGCGCCGGGCGGGATGATCGGCTAGCCAGCGGGGATGTGCGTCGAGGTGGGATGGCGCGGGTACGTTGCTCCCGTGACGACTCTCCCGCATGCGGTAGACGTACGCCGACGGGCCGGGTGGTTGCCTGATGACCAGGAGGATTTGGAAGCCTGGCTCCACGGCCACCGGCAGCGCGTGGAGGCGCGGGGGGAGGAGGTTGTGCTTCACCCCGTCATCAGCGAGTTCCAGGAGCTGGTTGACAGCGATCCGGTGGTGCGGATGTACGTGAGTCAGATGATCGCGCAGGTGCCTGCTGGCAAGCCGTACAGCAAGCGGCATCTGGAGAGCGTCGAGCAGCTGTTGCGGCTGATCAACGAAGTACTGACGATGGCACCCGAGTTCGGTTCCGCGATGGTGGCGACCCCTTTGGGCGCGATTCTCGACTGGACGATGGGAACGCCGGCCGGCTTCGCGGCCTATCGGGATCCGCGGATCAACGCGATGCTGAAGAAAGTTCTCACCGTCTGGTGTGAGTTTCTCAGTAGCCGCGAGTCGCTTTACGTGCTCAACGAGTCGCCGTCGGGTTGGAAGTCCTCCGAGGCCCAGCGTGCGGTGGGCATCGAGCAGTTCGAGTACGACCCGCAGGACGAGCATTGGGGCTTTGCGTCATGGAACGACTTTTTCACGCGACGGTTCAAGGATGGCGCTCGTCCGGTGGCCTCCCCGGACGACGACAAAGTGATCGTGAGTGCCTGCGAGTCGCTGCCCTATGGCATCAGCACCGACGTACAGCAGCAAGACCGCTTCTGGATTAAGAGTCAGCCATATTCGCTGAAGGACATGCTCGCCAATGACGATTCGGTCGATCAGTTTGTCGGCGGGACGGTGTACCAAGCATTTCTGAGCGCGACCAACTACCACCGGTGGCACAGCCCGGTGGCGGGCACCATCGTCCGAGCGTTCGTCCAACCGGGCACGTACTACTCCGAGGCTGACTCAGAAGGCAAGGATGCCACCGAGCCGATGAACTCCCAGTCGTACCTCGCCCATGTTGCGGCTCGGGCGATCATCCTGATCGAGGCCGATGATCCCGTCATCGGGCTGATGGCCTTCGTCCCAGTCGGCATGTCGGAGGTCTCCTCGTGTCTGATCGACTCCAAGGTGGCGACCGGCTATCACGTCGGGAAGGGTGAGGAGCTCGGTTACTTCCAATTCGGCGGCTCGACGCACTGTCTCGTTTTTCGCCCAGGCGCGATCGCCGAGTTCGCGCTCGCGGCGGTTCCTCAGCCTCACGACCCCCACGCGCCGCTCGTGCGCGTACGCTCGAAGCTCGCAATCGCCAATCCCACGACCTGAAGCCCGGCCGACGCACGCCGCGAAATACCCGGCCGACGGAGCCGATCGCAGCTCACACGGAACGGTAACGAGTCGTCCGGAGGACCACATCGAATACTGGTGCCGCGGCTACGTCACCGGCCTTCCGTGCGCCCCGACCGCACAAGGGTACGCAGAAGCCAAACGTCGACGGCCAGAAACGGAGGAACACGAGTCCCCACCAATAGCCCTTCACGCAGAGGAACAAGCTGACGAAGAAGATCCACGCCGCGAGAACGGCACGCGCGCCGATCATGTCTTTTATGGCTGACGCTCCTCGTGGCCTTCCCAGCCGCCGCATTAGTCGTCTGCCGCTATTTCACAGATTGACCCCCTACGCGGCAGCGCCTACCCGCCTAGAACGGGCCCGCGTCGG
>JBPYES010000490.1:0-3522 GCA_051984825.1 Jatrophihabitantaceae bacterium | reverse complement strand
ACCTGAACGCTGTCACCGAGCTGCTTTTCTGCCTCATCGACCGTGACCGGCGCCGGCTGCCCGGAGCGGTTCGCGCTGGACACCGCCATCGGGCCGGTGCGTTCGAGCAGTTCGAGGGCGACCGGGTGCAGCGGCATGCGCACGGCAACAGTGCCGCGGGAGTCGCCGAGATCCCAGGCGAGCGAGGGTGCGTGCTCGACGACAAGGGTCAGCCCGCCGGGCCAGAATGCCTCGATGAGCGACCGCATCTGCGCGGGGACGTAGTTGACCAGCCCGTCGATCGTGTCCCAGGAACCCACGAGCACGGGCACCGGCATGTCGCGGCCGCGGCCCTTGGCGGCCAAGAGGTCGGTAACGGCGGTGGCGTCGAACGCATCGGCACCGATGCCGTAGACGGTGTCGGTGGGCAGCACGACCAGCTGGCCGGACTGCACGGCACGCGCTGCGGCGTCGATCGCGTCGGCACGCACCTGGCGGTCGGCGCAGTCGTAGCGCTGGGGCATGTCGTTATCGTGCCGCAGCGCGCACGGCGGTCGTGTAGCGGGGACGGCCGGCGAGGTCGCGATGATCGGCGACGTCACGCCAGCCGTCACCCAGCAGCGCCGGCACCGCATGCGAGTGCGTCTCGTCGTGTTCGATCGCGAGCACTCCCCCAGGGCGCAGCAGCGCTTCCGCCCGGGCGATCACCGCGGGAATGACGGCGAGTCCGTCCGGCCCGGCGAACACCGCGTCGGCCGGGTCGGCGCTCACCTCCGGCTCGACGTGCGTGCCGGCCGGGACGTAGGGCGGGTTGCTCACGACGGCGTCGACCTGACCGGCGAGCTCCGCCAGTAGCGACGGGTCGGTGACGTCGCCGGCAACGACGGTCACGCTCGTCGTAGCGGCGTTGTGCCGCAGCCACGGCAACGCGGCCGGCGAGCATTCAACGGCGTATACCCGCGCGCCGGGCATCTCGTGGGCGATCGACACGGCGAGGGCGCCGCTGCCGGCGCAGAGGTCCACGACGCTTGCCGCCGGCGTGAGTGCGGGCAGCACGGCGTCGACCAGCAGTTCGGTTTCCGGCCGCGGTATGAACACCCCCGATCCCACCGCCACGTCGACGTACCGGAACGCCGCACGTCCGACGATGTACTGCAAGGGTTCGCGTGCGGCGCGGCGCTGAACCGCCTGCGGGAACTCGGGCGGCACCGGGCCGTCCACTGTGGACAGTCGGGACCTCTCGACGCCGAGGTAGTGGGCCAGCAGCAGCTCGGCGTCGACTCGCGGCGATGCAACGCCCGCGGCTGCCAGTTGCCGCGTCGCATCGTCAAGGGCGCGCCTCACTGCCCGGCGAGCAGCGCCTCGGTGTCGGCCCTGGCCAGCGCATCGATCACGTCGTCCAATGCGCCGTCGAGCACCTGATCGAGGTTGTAGGCCTTGAAGCCGACGCGGTGATCGCTGATGCGGTTCTCCGGAAAGTTGTACGTGCGTACGCGCTCGGAGCGGTCGACAGTGCGCACCTGCGAACGTCGAGCGTCGGCCACAGCGGCTGCGGCCTCCTCCTCTGCGGCGGCCAGCAGCCGAGCGCGCAGTACGCGCATACCCGCCTCGCGGTTCTGCAGCTGGCTCTTCTCGTTCTGCATCGATACGACCGTACCGGTGGGTATGTGCGTAATGCGCACTGCTGAATCTGTGGTGTTGACGCTCTGGCCACCGGGACCGGACGACCGGAACACGTCGATGCGGAGGTCGTTGGGGTCGATCTCGATGTCGACGTCCTCCGCCTCGGGCAGTACGAGCACGCCGGCCGCAGAAGTATGGATGCGCCCCTGTGACTCGGTGACCGGCACCCGCTGCACGCGGTGGACGCCGCCCTCGTACTTGAGCCGGCTCCAGACGGCGTCGTCCGGCTTGCGTGCCCGGACCGCGATCGTCGCCGACTTGATGCCGCCGAGATCGGTCGGCTCCGCGTCGAGGGTCTCGGTGGTCCAGCCGCGCCGCTCGGCGTAGCGCTGGTACATCCGCAGCAAATCGCCGGCGAACAGCGCCGACTCCTCGCCGCCCTCGCCGGCCTTGACCTCGAGAATCACGTCCTTGCTGTCGTTGGGGTCCTTCGGCAGCAGCAGCTCACGCAGACGTTGCTCGAGCTCGGCGATGCGCGCCGTGAGCTGGTCGGCCTCGGCGGAGAACGCCGGATCGTCGGCAGAGAGCTCACGTGCCGCGGCGAGGTCGGTGCGCGCGGTGTCGAGGTCGCCCGCGGCGGCCTTGATCGGGGCCAACTGGGCGTAACGGCGTCCCAGAGTCCGCGCCCGGGCCTGGTCTGCGTGCACCGCCGGATCGGCCAATGCCTGCTCGACCTCGGCGTATTCGGCGAGGAGTTCCGGTAGCTGACTCATCTCGCGCTCATCGCGTTCGGGGTCACCTCAACATGAAGACGGCGCCCGTGCACCATCCGGTGCCGGGCGCCGTCGGGGTAGCTAGGAGTTGCGGACGCGCTTGCCGTAGCGCTTCTCGAATCGGTCGACGCGGCCGCCGACGTCGAGGATCTTCTGCTTGCCGGTGTAGAACGGGTGGCACGCTGAGCACACGTCGGCGTGCAGCTGCCCGGACTTGGCCGTGCTGCGCGTGGTGAACGTGTTGCCGCAGGAACAGGTCACCTGCGTCACCACGTACTCGGGGTGGATTCCAGTCTTCACGTCATGGTTCCCTTCGATGATGGTGCCGGGTCCTCGCGCGCGGCGGGGTGAACCGGAGCCGGGATGCGTGTCCAGTCTGCCAGGCTGCCGCCCGGCGGACCAAAACGTCCATGTAACGCCGCGGCGGGCGCCAGTGTTCCCTTGAGCTTGGCGGGACGCTGGCCGACACTGGGGCCGTGGGCAACGCCGTCCTGATCGTCGTCGCGCTGCTCCTGCCCACGGTGTTGGGCGTTGCGGCGCTCACCGCCGCACGAGTGGTGCGGTGGTGGACAGAATGGCGCTGTCGGCCCACCCCGCCGGAGCCCATCGAGAAGCTCGGCGCCACGGTGCGGCGGCTGCACGCGCAGCTCGAGGCGATCGAGAACCAGCCCGCCTCGCCGGGCAAGGCGCTGCGGGTGCGCGCGCTGCGGTCCGCCTACCTCGACGCGCTGCGCACCGCCTGCGGCCGTCTCGACGTCCCCGCCCCGACCGGCGAGCCCGTCAGGCAGGCGGAGATCTATCGGGTGGAGGCGGATCTGCGCCGGCGCGGGCTGGACGTTCGCCCCGCCGTGCCGTGACCGGCACCCACGACCCCGACGTGTCCGGATACCGCGAGTCGCGTACCGGCCTGACGCTGCGCGGCGGCATGCCCGACATCCCGCCTTGGCCGCCCGGTGCGATCAACGCCGACGGGCACGGTGTCGACGTGCTGCTGACGCACACCATCAGGTAGATCAGGTGGCCGACTTCGACGTGGCGGGCTCGGCCAGGGTGAGGTTTGCGCCGTTCGTCGGATCGAACACGTGGATGGCACGGGTGGCCGCCGCCGTCACCGCGACGACTCGCCGGGCAAGCTTCTTCACGAGCG
>JBPYES010000489.1:0-9425 GCA_051984825.1 Jatrophihabitantaceae bacterium | reverse complement strand
CCAGGTGGCAAGCTGCTGCGACCGCCCGAAGCGGTCGACGGCGACCAGCAGGTACGAGGCGGGCAGACGGTCGGCGTCCGAGTCGGAATAGCTGCAGCTCATCTCGATGTGGGTGCCCCAGGCCACGTTCACGAGTTGCGCATCAGCATTAATGGGTGCGGGGACGACGTGGGTCATGGCAACCGGCGCGGGCGCCACGCGCTCATGCTGGCGCACCGCAATCGCGAAGGTCAACACGATTGCCGCGATCAGGCAGACGGCTCCGGACAGCACCACCCCGGTGAGCAGACCGGGCTGGCGCCCATACCAGCGGACGCGTGCTGTCGGCTGAGGCGCGCGGACGGGCGCCTGGCCGGGGCGGGCGATGTCAGCTTGTGCAAGCAGGTCGGGCATGCCGGAGACTTCGCGGTTCGCTGCAGCGCAACGCCGACAGCGTCGCACGTGCCGTTCATAACGGCGGCGCTCGTCCGGGGGCAGTGCGCCGAGCACGTAAGCCGCGTCGTAGTTCCAGAACCGATCGTCAGCCACTGTCCGCCGCCCCCATTTCGGCGAGGACCAGCCGCATCGCGCGTAGCCCGAAGTGGAGGCGGGACATGATCGTGCCTTCGGGCAATCCGAGCGTCGCGGCCGTCTCAGCCACGGTGCGGCCGCCGTAGTAGCACTCCACGAGGGTCTGCCTGTGCTGCACTGAAAGCCGCAGCAGCGCCTCGGCGACCTGCCAGGACCGCAGCGCCGCCTCCAACTCCTCCAGTGTCTCGGCCTCTGGCGAGTCGGTGGGTATCTCCTCGCGGGCGCGGCCGCTGCGCCATCCGTCGATGGCGATGTGACGGGCCGCGGTGAACAGCCACACGCGTGCCGAGCCTTCCGACTGGCCGAGCAATCCCGGGGTGCGACAGGCACGCAGAATGCTCTCCCGCACGAGGTCTTGCGCAGCCGCACGGTCGCCCGTCAGACACATGGCGTAGGCCAGTAACGCGTGCCCGTGCTGGTCGTGGAGCGCCCGCATCCACTGCGATTGGTCATCGACCACTCGTATGACCTCCTACCCGGTACACGTGCCGGATCCGCCAGTTGTTCAACCGTGAGCGGGGAGCCGGCGATTGTGCACGGCGATGAGCCCAGATCGGCTGCAGCAGGCGACGGATCGGTTTATCGGCTGCCGGAGGGTGCGGTGCCGATCGGCCGGATCGCGAGGTCGCCGTCGAACCCGACGTCAGGCAGCTTCAGCGTGTGGGCGCCGTGGCGGGCTTTGGCAGCGAGATATCGAGAATTGGTGGCGGAGAGGTGTACGCCGGTGGGCAACTGGTCGGCGACAGTCACTCCGCAGCGGGTCAGCTGTCGCGTCTTATCCGGGTTGTTGCTGAGGAGCCGAACCGTCGGCGCGCCTAGCGCGTGCAGCATCTGGGCGGCGGCCGCGTAGTCGCGTTCGTCCTCGCCATGGCCTAGCGCGAGGTTGGCCTCGTAGGTGTCCAGCCCGGTGTCTTGCAGGGCGTAGGCATCGATCTTGGCGTATAGCCCGATGCCACGGCCTTCCTGACGCAGGTACAGCAGGTAGCCGCCGGCTTCGGCAATTAGCTCGACCGCTTCTCGCAGTTGAGCGCCGCAGTCGCACCGCTGGCTGCCCAGCACATCACCGGTCAGGCATTCGCTGTGAACCCGGACGAGCGGCACGGCGGAAGCGCCCGACACCGGATGCGCCCGGACGCCGAGGCCGACGGCGAGGTGCTGTCCGCCGTCGGTGAGCCCGTCGAAGGTGAACACCCGGGCGGCGGTGGTGTAGCCGTCGGAAAACCGGAGTGGAGTAGCAACCTGCGTTCGTACGGTCGCGATCGGCACGGCGTGCGTCACGGCTCTGCGCCCCAGCCCATCTCGAACCGGGACGACAGCGCGTACCGGAGCAGGACGACGTCGCCGATCTGCCGCACCTCAGCCAGCGGCGCGCGGCGTTGGGCGTTCCAAGGAAAGTCGCCGTCACCCACGAACCGGCAAGCCTGCGAGTCGCCGACGAAGAACGGGGCCACCACGAGATCGAGTTCGTCGGCCAGATCCGCGGTCAGAAACTGCGTATGGATCGACCCGCCGCCCTCGACCATCAGCCGTTGCACACCGCGATCGGAGAGGTCCTCGCAGACTCGCCGCACGGTCAGCGGTTGGCCGGCATCGACGACTGTCGCGGAGGGTCCAAGCCGGCGGCACACGGCAGGCATGGACGACGTAGGGCAATAGACGAGCTTCGCAGTGTCACCCGTCGTGAAGAAGTCGGCACGCGGATCCAGATCGCCCCGAGCCGTCACAGTGATCTTCATCGGCGATGAGGCGAGCCCACGGGCGATCCGCTCGCGGCGCCGTTCGGGCGAGCGGACCAGCAACCTCGGGTTGTCGGTGCGGACCGTGTTGGCTCCGACGAGTATCGCGTCGCAGCTTGCCCGCACTGCATCGATGCGGTCGAAGTCGGCGTCGTTGGACAGCGGCAGCCGCGCGATCGTCGCGCTGTCGAGGTAGCCGTCGAGCGACATGCCGCAGCTGAGCAAGGTGTAGGGGCGGTCAGCCATCGAGGACGCCTTGCCTTGCGGGGCGCGTGACCAGCCTCCAGTGTCTCCCGCTCCAGCTGGTCATCACCACGAGAACGACCATAGCGATTGCCACCCCCGCGGCGAGGCGCATGCAGGCCCAGACCCTGTCACGGCGTCACCTCCTCGACGCACGCGGCCTTCTATGAACGGACACGCGCCCGGTCCACGTCGGGTTCACCGGGGCGTCCTGGCGAGCGGCCGCACTAGCAGGTCTCGGTGATGGACGAGCACCTGCAGCCGCCCGGCCGCGGCATCCGCGAGCCGAACCCATGCGTAGTTGCGTGTCTCGGTCGTCAGATGCGGATCTTGCTCGCATGCCGCAGCCAGCCACCCGGTAAACCATGCAGAGGTCAACTCTCGCGTCGCCGGGCCGAGCCGCCAGGGGCTGGCGCAGCCCATCACGTCGCGGCCCAGTTCGGTGAACCGACGAGCGGCCGCATCGGCGGCATCCGGCCCGAGCAGCCGGCGTCCCTCGATGGTGCGGCGTTGGTGGCTGTTGAACGCGGCGGCGACGAGATCGTCCAGCGGGTGTCGGGGCCATAGCTGGACGGCACCCGTGACCGTGAGTGTGATCAGCACTGGGCAGCGCGCGGAGGCACACGAGCATACGAGCCGGTCGAGTTCCTTAGCGGTCAGCAGGTCGAGCAGCGCGGAGCTGGTGATCAATGTGGCATCGGTCAGGTCATCACTGTCGAGCCGGGTGACGTCGCGGCACCGCATCTCGGTCGTCACCGGCGACCCGTCAGCGGCTACCAGGCCCGGCGCGGCGTTGACGGTATCGAGCAGGTCGGCGTCGAGGTCGTAGCCGATCCAGTGCTGGGGCCCGGGCAGCTGCGGCGCGAGCCAGCGCAATGTCGCACCCGTGCCGCAGCCAAGGTCGTAGATCACCAGGGGGCGGTCGCCGGGCAGGGCGGGTCGGATCTCGTCGACCAGCGCGCCCGCCCGGGCGGCGGCGTCGGCCGGCTCGCGTACTGCCAGCCAGGCCGGACTGACCCGAACCGGCGTCATGCCACAGCCTGCAGCACTTGCGCGATCTGCTCGGCTGTCATCGCCCAACTCGGCAAGCCGCGTCGCCGGGCGCGGGCCGCTCGTCGCAAACGCCGTCGCAGATCGTCGTAGGTCAACCAGGCGGAGATTGCGTGCGCTAGCGCTGGAGCGTCGCCGGCCGGGACGAGCAGCCCGGGCCGGACTCCATCCGGCGCCGTACCGAGCGCATCGGGCAGGCCCCCGGACGCGGTCGTGATCACCGGTAGGCCGTGCGCCAAGGCTTCCGTCACGACCATGCCGTACGCCTCGACGCGGGACGGGTGCACCAGCACGTCGGCCGAGCAGAACGCCGCTTCCAGGTCGGGGCCGGTCCGTGGTCCGGTGAACTCCACGCGGGTGTCCGTGCCGTCCAGCTTGGCCTGCCGTTGGAGCCCGGCCACAAATTGCGGCTCGCGATCCAGGGGACCCACGCACCGGCAATGCCAGCGCCGATGAGCAAGGCTGCCGAGCGCAGCGAGCAGCATGTCATGGCCCTTGGCGTGAGCGACCGCAGCTACGCACAGCAGTTCCGTGCCGTTCGGCGTTCCGGAGGCGATCGCGCTTGGGTGGACGCCCGGTTCGGCCACCCGGACTCGGTCACGGCGCAGCGGGTAGGAGCACAGGAGCTCCTCGCGCAACCAGCCGCTGGTGGCGATCACCGCGCGGGCAGCGGCCAGGACCTCCGCGCCCATGCCCACCGCAGCCGGCGGCGCGTGGACGAGCACGACCAGCGACACGCGTCCGGCGACCGGGACCAGCACCGGCGCGCTTCCCCCGGCAAGGAGTCCGTCGATGAGCACGACGGACCCGTCGGGGATGTGCGACAGGATGCGGCCTAATGCCTCGCAGCCGGATCGGCGCAGGCGTGGCCAAGCGTCCGGGATGGGGTGTTCGTGCACCTGCCAGCCGGCGTCGGCGAGGTGGTCGCATACCGCGCGGTCGTATCGGTTGCCGCCGCTGGGACGGAGTGGGTCGTCGACTGCGTCGGGAACAACGACGTGGACGACGTTGTGGGCTGTCATCGGGTCACATCGGTCGCTCGTACCCGGCCGACGCGACCGGCGACTCATGCAGCATTACGGCGAGGATGGCGATCCCTCGAGCGCTGTCACCGAGCGCACCCGCGTGGATGTGGTCGGCGATCCGGTCGGCGATCACCTTTGCCAACGCCTCGGTGGTGGTGTTCACGCCGGCCAGGTCGGCCTGCTCGTCGAGGTTGCGGTAGTCGAACTCGCCGAGCACGGTGCGCAGCACCTCCCGGGCTGCCCCGATGTCCACGACGATGCCATCGGCGGTGAGCGCTTCCCGGCGGAAGGTGGCATCTACGACGTAGGTCGCGCCGTGCAGCCGTTGAGCCGGGCCGAAGACTTCGCCGCGCAGGCTATGGGCGATCATCACGTGATCGCGGACCGTGACGCTGAACACCGCGGCTCACCCGTCCTGATAGGTGATCGTGTGGCAGAGGGCGGGGAGTTCGCCGGTTGCCAGGCGAGCCATGACCTCCGGCAACGTGGGAAACGACGACGACCCGGTCAGCAGCACGTCGAAAGCCGGGTCGTGCAGCAGCTCTAGCGCCAGGACCAGGCGAGCGGCAGGCGTGCGCCGTCCGCGCCGAGCGGTCGACACGGCTCCCACCTGGCTCGCGCGGATCGCCAGCCGGCGAGAGTGGAAGACGCCGCCGAGACCGACGTTGACCACGGTGTCGCCGTACCAGCTCAGCTCGATGACCGACGCGTCGTCGGCCAGCAACTGCAGCGACAGTTGTAAGCCGGCGGAGCTGCCACTCGTATGCACTACCAGGTCGCGCTGACCTGTCACGTGGTCCGGTGTCGCAAACTCGGCGCCGAGCGCTGCCGCGACCTCGGCCCGGCCGGCGTCGACGTCGACGAGCGTGACCTGAACGCGCGGGATGCCGGCGAGTAGCCGCGCGACGCAGCATCCGACCATGCCGGCTCCGACGACCGCGACCCGGTCGCCGATGAGCGGGGCGGCGTCCCACAACGCATTGACGGCGGTCTCGACGGTGCCGGCGAGCACCGCGCGGGACGGCGGCACGCCGTCGGGGACGGGCACGACCGCGTCCGCCGGCACCACATACGCCGTCTGATGCGGATAGAGGCAGAAGACCGTGCGGCCGCGCAACTCGCGGGGACCGTCCTCGACCACGCCCACGCTGAGGTAGCCGTACTTCACCGGACCCGGGAAGTCGCCCTCCTGGAACGGTGCCCGCATCCTGTCGTACTCACTGTGCGGCACTCCGCCACGAAACAGCAGCGTCTCGGTACCGCGGCTGATGCCCGAGCGCAGTGTCCGGACAAGCACCTCGTCCGCAGCCGGTTCGCGCACCGGCACCGGCCTGATCTCGCCGACCCCGGGTTCGCGCAGCCAGAAGGCCAGCGCTTGCTCGGTCGAGGTCCGCATGGACCGCGACCTCCTAAGTGCGGGCGGGCCGGGCCACGCCACCGTGCTGGCGCGGATACCCGGTCGAGGTGCGGCGGGCCTCGGCGTGGAGCATGGCGAAAAGCGCCAACGCCGCAACCGCGGCGATCCCCTCTGCCCACACGCTGAGCGTCTTCTTGGGATACCAGATCGGGTCGTACATATTCGGGATCGGCCCGAACGCGCCGACATTGACGTAGGCGTAGACCAGCACCGCGGCTGTGCCGGCCGCCGCAACCACGAACGCGAAAGCGGCGGTATAGCGGCGCGGTCGGAGCAGCACCGCCGCAGCAGCGATTATCGCGACGGTCGCCTCAGCGCGGAACAGGTCTCCCTGGCTTAGCACGCTGGACCTTATGACGTCATACTCCGACGCCAGGTTGAGGTGCACATATGCGTCGATCACTAGTCCGGCCGCGGCGACCAGCGCCAAGCCCCAGCGCACCGCGGACCAGCCCCGGATACCCAATGCCATCGTCATTCCTCCCTCCTCGTCGCCAGCGCTCGGCTGCCGACTTCGCGGAGGCTCTTTGTTTAGCCACGAGATGACGGCCGTTCGGGTTCACCGTGCCGGTCGGAGCGCGCGGGCCGCAAGGGGTGGGTTGAAGGCGTCGAAGAAGCGATTGCGGACGGTGTCCATGGGCCAGATCGGGGCGGTCGGACTCGGCAGCAGTCCGGGCTGCCAGTGCCACGGGGCGATCTGGGCGAGCACGGCCGGGTCGTGCGCGATGACAGAGACGGGGACCAAGTGGTTGGCCCCGGGCCCGCTTACGGTCGTGTTGGGCTGGTGATCACCGAGCATGAGCACGACGAGGTTGTTGTCGTGCAGCCTGGCGATCCAGGAGGCCATCGCCTGCAAGGTGTATTGGATCGACTGCCCGTACAGCCGGCGGACGGTGCCCGCGTCGCGCCAGGCCACGCTGGGCGAGAGCCCCTGGGCGGGCATGGCGTCGAAGATCGAGCCGTCACCGAGCTCGTTCCACGGCACCATCCTCGGCAGCGGCGTCCACGGGGTGTGCGAGGAGACAAGATCGATCTCGGCCATCACGGGGCGATGCTGCGGGGCGAGTTCGAGCCGTTGGAACGCGGCCAGGGTGTACTGGTCGGGCATCGAGGCGTAGCTGAATACCGGCCCGTGGTACCCGACGTTGCGGCGGTCGTAGAGCTTGTCGTACCTGTAGAAGCCCGGGCCTTGCGGCCAGGGCAGTTCGTCGGAGGGGATGTCGCTGACGGTGCGCCAGCCCGCTCTGTTGAACGCGTTGGTGAGGGTGAGCCGGTCGCTCTTGACGAGCTGGTTGTACCGCTGCTGGTTGTCCACCCACAGCCCGGATTGAAGTGTGGAGTGGGCGAGCCAGCTGATGCCGCCGAACGTCGGCGATTCGAGGAAGGCGCTACGCGCGTCAAAGCCGGCGTCGGCGAGCGTGGTGGTATCGCTACGCACCACGGCGTCGACACCGGGTGAGAAGCTCGTGCCCTGGACGGCGACCTGGCCGTAACTCTCGACGAACACGACGAGGACGTCCTTGCCGCGCAGGCCGGCGAGTAGGTCCGAGGTTGGCGTGTGGGCGTAGGGGTCCGGGGCATGGATGGTCGACTCAAAGCGCTGTTGATCCCGCACCGACGCAGCGGCGGCGCGCACTTGGGCGACAGCTATCCCGGCGGTGCTCGTCGACGCGAGCGGAGCTGCCGGGGCGAGCTGCAGCGACGTGGCCGCGCACACGACCCAGACCACGCCGAGCACCGCGACCCCGCGCGCCGAACCGCGCCGATGCCGAGCCGTCACTGTGCTCACCCGGACCGCGGAGGCCGTGATCACGGCAACCAGGATCGTCAACGCAAGGCCGACCACTACCAGCAGCGTGTCGGTGGCGGCGGTGCCGATCGAATCGCGCACGACACCGATCCCCGGGCCCAGGTTGCCCCAGTCGAGCACCGGGTCGAATGGCCGGCCGAGCTCCTCGTAGAAGCCCATATCGAGGATCTTGATCACCGTCAGGAGACCGAACACGACACCGGCTACGGCTGCGAGGATCCGCCGCGGTCGGGCGGGTAGCAGGAGGCCGAGGGCAACGAGCGCGAGGCCCTCTACGGGGATGCGGGCGAACGCGGCCGGGGTGAGCCGGTCAAGCCGATCGGGGGCGACCAGAGCGGCCCAGACAACCGCCACCGCCATCAGCGCGGTCGCGCGCCGCAACGCCACCCGGGTACGCGGCCCCGCGCCGGTGCGGTACAGCCAGACGATGTCGCGGCCGAACGACTCGAGCACCAGCACCAGCACGACCCCGACGGCGATCATGCCGACCATGCGGGGCAGCAAGCCCGATGCCGCGACGATGAGCACGATGCTCACGACGGCCGTGACCACCTTGCGCCAATACCGGGGCGGCAACGGTGCAGCCAACCACGGCACCGCCCAGCCGGCGACGAGCAGCGCGTACCGGGCTGCACCGATGACCAGCACCCAGCCGCCGTAGTGCCGAGACACCTCGATGCTCAGCAGCAGGATCAGGAAGGCGTCGACCTCGCCGTCGAACCGGGCGCCGAACGCTGTGGCCGTCCCAGTGTGTCGCGCGACCTGCCCGTCCACCGCGTCGAGGGCAAGGGCGACGGAGGCCAGCAACACCAAGGCCGTGACCGACACTGACCGGTGGAAGGAGTCGGCCACGAGGCCGGCGACGCCTGCGGCGAGGAGCGCGCGGGACATCGTGACCCAGTCGGCTGGATTCATTGCGGGGTGCCCGCCGCGAGTCCGGACGACGGCCAGCAGGGCCGTCGTCCCCCAGCCGACCGCCAATCCGGCGACCCAGCCCGCGGCGCCGAGCCCAACCGTCAGGGAGAGCGTCGCGAGCAGGGCAGGAGTGGCCAACGTGCCGACAACCGTCTCGGGCCGCACCACGCGCACGGGACCTCCCTGTGATCCGCTGCGCCCTCGCTATGAAGTACGCACCCGCACCCCCGGGCGGTTCACCAAGCGATCACCGGCCCCGTCCCGTCACCAGCGCGGAACCCTCGGTCATCGCTTCTCGGCTACCACGGCGAACTTACGCACTCGTCCGCTGCCGAGCCAGTCACTCCACAGCTCATGGGCAGTGATCAACTCGGCCAACGCCTGCGGCCCGATCTGGCGGGCGATGTCAGTCGAATCAGCGCGCACTGCCTGTAGCAGCGCCGTCGCCGTCGCGTGATGGGCGGCGCTGGACTGCTGCTGCCAGGTCACGGTCAACCCGGCCACGCGCAGCATGGCTGTCAACTCAGGCAACTCAATGAGCCAGACGGTGTCTGCGTCGGGCATCCAGGCGCGTTCAGCGCTGGTGAGTGGTCGGCCCTCTTCCACGGTGAAGCCGAAACGGCCCCCCGCGTCGAGCGCACGAGCGACTTCTTCCAGCA
>JBPYES010000488.1:0-7314 GCA_051984825.1 Jatrophihabitantaceae bacterium | reverse complement strand
TGCCAGTCGGAGTCGTCGAACGCAGGCTGCGCCTCGGGCGATTCTGCCGCGTACCGCCAGTCCGTGAGCGCGGGGAGCTCGATGGGCGCGGCTCCGGCCAGCTGCTGGCCGGAAGCCAGGCTGCCGGCGTCGGTAGGCGTCACCCGCTGTGTGACACCGTTCCATCGCACCTGATCGGCGTTCGCCCACACCTCGAGGTCCGACGCGTCCTTGGTGTCACCGGTGAGGTCCAGCGTGCCGTGATCGATCGTGGCGGTGCGGACCAGTTCCGGGCCACGCACCAGCACCGGTCCTGCGGCCGTGTCCTCGCGCCAGAACGTACCGGCGGTTTGCTGGTCCGCGAGCAGCAGTAGCAGCGGCGATCGGCCGCCGCCGGTGATGCGCACGCGGGCGAGTCCGTCGTGCGTGTAGTCCAGGCGCAAGTCTCCGGTTGCGGCGTCGTAGCTTGATGTGACCTCGCCGGACAGCACCTGAACGTCGGGCTGGCTGGGATAGCGCAGCACGGTCTGCCCGGACTCACCCTGCCGCCCGTAGAGCAACGCGACGCCCGGCATGTGCGTCATGATCTCCGACGTCGAGTAGACGAGGTGCTGGCCGTCCATGTCATAGTCGGCGACGAGGATCTTCGCGTCCTGGCCGTTGATGCTCAGCGGGACTGTATACGTGCCGTCGGCTGTGCTGATCGGGAACGTGAACGACGTATTGCTCGTGCTGCTCGACGGATTGTGCATAGCGATGTAGAAGTGAGTGCCGGTATCGGTGTTCACGTCGTGGTACACCTTGACGCCCGTGGCGGACGGCATGACCGGATCACCCTGGTCCAGCTTGGTAATCGGGTCGACGCTCTGCAGGAAGAGCCCGAGCTCCTTCATGGTCGTGGCCTTCGGGCCGATCTGGCGTGCCTCGTCGAACGCGGCGCCGTAGTCGTAGGACGTGTAGACGACCGGAGCGGGCAGCCAGCCCCACGACGTCCCGCCGAACGTCATGTAGAAGTTCTGCATGGACAGCCGGTTGGCGATGTTCGTGTCGTAGAAGACGCGCTCGTAACCAGGCCCCTCGCGTTGCGACATGCACTGATACGTGCCGACGCTGCCCCAGTAGTCGAACCAGCCGCCGCCGAACTCAGCGGTGAATCCGGGGGTGTCGGGCGAGGCGCTCGCTCCACCCTTGGCGCCGCCCGGCCCGAAGATGCCGTAATCAGGTGCGGCGCTCGCCCCGCCGACTGTGCCGTCGGTGTGGCAGGTGCCTCCCGGGTAGCTGTCGAACGCGTACATGTCGACGGGACCGGGCACGGTGCCGGGCACTGTGTCGCCCGGGGGCACCCAGATGCCGTTGCGGCCCTTGTCGTTGTGGAAGATCGGGACGGTGATGCCGTCCGAGCGAACCGTGTCGTACAGGTTCTGCATGTAGTTGCGCTGCGATGTCCCGGTCGAGGACAGCTCGTTCTCGATCTGGTACAGGATGACGGTGCCGGTGCCCTCGGTCAGCTGGTGACGCTTGATGATCGCGTCGACGTGGTGCAGCCACTCGTCGGAGGCCGCGAGATAGTCAGGGGCGTCGCTGCGGGCCCGGCCCGCCTGCGTGGTCAGCCACCCGGGGAAGCCGCCGCCGGTCGTCTCCGCGTTGATGTACGGGCCCGGACGGGCGATGACGTAGATGCCGACCTCGGCGGCGATGTCGAGCAGCTTGTCGATGTCGCGCACGCCGGTGAAGTCATAGACGCCTGGGGCCGGCGAGTGGTAGCCCCAGTCGAAGTAGATCGAGACCGCGTCGTACCCGTCGGCCTTCATCTTCTGCAGGACGTCCCGCCACAGGTCCGGGCTGGGCAGCCGCCAGTAGTGGAACTCGCCCGACCAGATGAACGTTCGATGACCGTCGATCATGAGCGAGTACTTGTCGAACGTGACGGTGTGGTGCGCAGGCTCGGCGGCCGGTGTCGCCACCGCTGGCGTACTGACAAGACCGGCGGCAAGAAGCAGCGCGGCCGCCGCCGCGGTGAGTCGAGACCTCATCGGCGCTCCCAGCAGTGCGACGGGCGGCGCCGTCGAAATTTGTTGGATTACGTCGGATAGTGCCTTCGGAGTGTGTGCATGTCAACGAGCTGGCCGGTTCTGGACACGTTCACATGCCGGCGCCGCGCAGCGCTCATGAGCGGCAGCCGCCGCCATAGCGGCGCATAATTATCAAGATCGTCCGCGGCTGGCGTGAGCAAGTCTGTGCGAATCCGGGCGTTGACGCCAGGACACTGCGGAGATAACGTGCAGCCCACGCTGTTTGTGCTGGGTGATGAGGCTCGCCTGGCTGGCGATATCAACAAAAAGCAACAGACGTTGCCCGCGCCCCAGCCCTCGGAGGTCGACGATGGCACGGTCCGCTCGCCGCATCAGGCGCATCATCGCGGCGCTCGCCGCCACCGCGGCCATCGTCCCGGCTCTGGTGGCTGCCGCGCCGCCAACCACAGCGGCAGCCCCGCCCGCGGCCTCCCACACGATCACCTACGACCACTACTCGCTGATGATCGACGGCAAGCGCACGTACATCTGGTCGGGCGAGTTCCACTACTACCGGCTGCCCAGCCCTGACCTGTGGCGGGACGTGCTGGAGAAGATGAAGGCGGCCGGCTTCAATGCCGCGTCCATCTACTTCTCCTGGGCGTACCACTCGCCCGCGCCCGGCGTGTACGACTTCACCGGGGTGCGCGACGTCGACAAGCTCCTCGACATCGCGCAGCAGGTGGGTATCTACGTCATCGCCCGTCCCGGGCCGTACATCAACGCCGAGGTCGACGGTGGCGGATTCCCAGCCTGGCTGGATACCATGCCGGGACGCGACCGGTCCAACGACCCGACCTACTTGGCCGCCGCCGATGAATGGATGCACCAGATCGACAAGATCCTCGCCCGGCATCAGCTCACCAACGGCACCGGCCCGGTGATCCTCGATCAGATCGAGAACGAGTTCTACGACAGCTCGACCCAGGCGCGCCAGTACATGCAGCACCTGGAGAACGTTGCCCACGCGGACGGCATCACCGTCCCGCTCACCGGCAACAACAACGGCACGTTCAACAGCGGTGTAGGAGCGCTCGACATCGACGGTCCCGACTCGTATCCGCAGGGGTTCAACTGCTCGAACCCGACGCGCTGGAGCGGCGTCCCGGACATCTCCTACGACCACCCGGCCGGCAAACCCCTCTACACACCGGAGTTCCAGGGCGGGTCGTTCGACCCATGGGGCGGGCCCGGCTACGCCAAGTGTGGCCAGCTGATCAACGACCAGTTCGCGAACGTCTTCTACAAGCAGAACATCGCAGTCGGAGCGACCGCGCAGAGCTTCTACATGACCTACGGCGGGACGTCGTGGGGCTGGCAGGCCGATCCGAGCCAGGTGTACACGTCATACGACTACGGCGCGCCGATCACCGAGTCGCGGCAGCTCACCGCGAAGTACAACGAGGACAAGCTGATCGGCTACTTCACGCAGAGCGTGGCGCCGCTGACCAAGACCGACGCGCTGGCCGTTGCACCGCCGCAGAACTCAGCGATCATCGACACGGCGCGCGAGAATCCCGATACCGGCACGCAATTCCACGTGCTGCGGCACACCAATTCCACGTCGACGTCGACTGATTCGACGCACATCGCAATCGACCTCGGCGCTCGTACGACGTACACCTACGACGACGCCGATCCCGCTCTGCAGTACAGCGGGGCGTGGTCGCACGTCGGCGCCGAGCAGAGCTACACCGCCGGCGAATACCACCAGACCGAATCGTTCTCGAACACGACGGGCGACAGCGTGACCGTGCCGTTCACCGGAACGGGCGTCCGGTGGATCGCATCGAAGGCCGGCAACCACGGCCTGGCCGATGTGTACCTCGACGGCACCAAGGTGGCCACCGTCGACACCTACGGGCCGAGCACCGTCAACCAGCAGGTGCAGTGGTCCGCGACCGGGCTGGCCGACGGACCGCACACCCTCAAGATCGTCGTCACCGGGCAGAAGAACCCGTCGTCGTCAGGCTTCTTCGTCCCGGTGGACGCTATCGACGTACCGCCCACGGGGGCGCGCGTCTATCCCACCGTGCCGCAGCAAGGCACGCTGACGTTCGCCGGCCGCGACTCGAAGATCATCGTCGCGAACTACCAGGTCGGCGCGTCGCAGTTGCAGTACTCGACGTCGGAGATCCTTACCAACCAGACGATCAATGGCACTGACATCGGCGTGCTCTACGGCCGCGATGGGCAAGACGGCGAGACCGTACTGAACTACCCGAGCGCGCCCACCGTCAGCGTGCTGTCCGGCAATGTGTCGTCGACATATGACGCGACGACGGGCGACCTGCGCCTGAACTACACGCACACGGGCTTGGCCCGGGTGCTGATCACCGGTAGGGCTCGGCCGTTGCTGTTGCTCATCGGCACAGACCAGGAGGCGGCCAACTTCTGGCAGACGTCAACGGCCGCCGGGCCGGTGCTTGTCTACGGCTCGCACCTGCTGCGCTCGGCCTCCACCGACAGCGGCGCGCTGGATCTGACCGGCGACACCGCGGACGCAGGACCCGTCGAGGTCTGGGCCGCGCCGGCCGGATCGATCACGTGGAACGGCAAGACGCTGCACACGACGCCGACGGTCAGCGGCTCGCAACTCGGCAGCCTGCCCGGCGCGCAACCGGTGGCCCTGCCCGCGCTGACGAACTGGAAGCACCAGGAGGAGACGCCCGAGGCACAGCCGTCATACGACGACTCGTCCTGGCAGGTCGCCGACAAGATGAGCTCGAACAGCACGACACCGCCGGGCACGCTGCCGGTGCTGTTCGCCGACGACTACGGCTTCCATCATGGCGATGTCTGGTACCGGGGTCGCTTCCGTGGCACATCGTCCGCGACCGGTTTGACGCTTGCCGCGATCACCGGACGCGCCGGCGCCTACTCGGCCTGGCTCAACGGCACATTCCTCGGGACGACCGGCGCCAACCCGCACAGCTTCGCGTTCCCACCCGGCGTGCTCAATGTCGGTGGCAACAACGAGGTGTCCGTCCTCGTCGAGAACATGGGCCACAACGAGGACTACAACGCGGCCGACTCGAACAAGGAGGCGCGCGGTCTGACCGGGGCACTCGTCGCCGGGTCGCCGCTGACGTCGATCAGCTGGCGGATCCAGGGCTCGCGTGGCGGCGAGAACCTGATCGACCCGGTGCGCGGGCCGATGAACACCGGCGGGCTGTTCGGCGAGCGCGCCGGCTGGTCGTTGCCCGGATACCCCGATGACGCCTGGCCGTCGGTCACGCTGCCGACGTCCGACACGACGCCGGGCATCTCCTGGTACCGCACTACGGTCGCGCTCGACCTGCCGAAGAGTCAGGACACCTCGATCGGCCTCAAGATCGCCGACGACCCGAGCCGCCACTACCGCGCGCTGATCTACGTGAACGGCTGGCAGCTCGGCCGCTACATCAACGACACCGGGCCGCAGCACGACTTCCCCATCCCGAACGGGATTCTGGACACGAACGGCTCGAACACCATCGCGATCGCAGTCTGGAACACGGATGCGACCAGCGGTGGGCTCGGGCAGGTGTCGCTGGAGTCGTTCGGCTCGTATGCGTCGCCGCTTTCGGTGTCCACTGTGGACAGTCCGCGATATGACATGGCGACCTACGCGATGCCGAAGCCGCACGATGCGACGCTGACGCTCGACGCCCCGGACACAGCAACCCCGTCCTCGACACATGACGTCACGGCGACGTTCTCCGTGCCGGCCGGCGCGCCGCCCGCGTCGTCGATCCAGTTCGGGCTCCAGGTACCGGACGGCTGGACAGCGACGCCATCCTCGCCGGCGTCCGTCGACCAGGTGAAGGGCGGTGGCACGGCAACCGCGACCTGGAAGGTCACGGCACCTTCGGCCAACTTGCCGGCCGCCTCGCTGTTGACCGCCACCGCGAACTACCAGCAACGCAACCAGTCTCAGTCGCTCTCGGACACGCGCGTCGTCCGCTCGTTGCCGGTGCCGCCGACCGGCACCGTTTGGGTCAGTGACCTGCCGTTCTTCTCGGCGACGAACGGGTGGGGCCCGGTCGAGCGCGACACCAGCAACGGCGAGCAGGCAGCCGGCGACGGCCGTCCGATCACCCTGAACGGGGTCGTCTACCCGAAGGGGATCGGCACGAATTCGATCAGCGACGTGGCGGTGTATCTCGGCGGCAACTGCACGCGGTTCACCGCGACGGTGGGTGTGGACGACGAGGAAGGCTCGGCCGGGTCGGTCACCTTCAGCGTGGTATCGGACGGCAAGACGCTGACCACGACGCCGGTGCTTACCGGGAACTCGGCGTCGGTGAACCTGGACGTCGACATCACCGGGACGCAGCTGCTGGACCTGGTCGTCGGTGACGGCGGTAACGGGAACGGCAACGACCACGGCGACTGGGCCGACGCGCAGCTCCAATGCGCCGGATGAGGGTCTCGGCGGCACCGCCAAGCGGCGCACACCGAGAGCCTCGCCGCGGCCCGCGGCCGCGGGCCGCGTAGCGGCCGGCGCGCTCTTCGCGCGAGCGCTCATCGCCCGGTGGTTGCGTTTGCCTGGGTCATCTACCGCTCACGCCAGCGGCGCCGCCGGAAGTCACATCCGGCGGATTTAGCCGTCAGCTTGCTCGCGGAGGATTGCTCGCTGGGTTGGCTTTGCCTGACGGTATCGAGTGACGCCCTCGGGGGTGATCGCGGCGATGACGGAGCGGCGGTCGTCGGGACACATACACCGCTCGACCAGCCCGTCACGTTCCAGGCGGGCGATCAGCCGCGAGAGCGCACTCTGCGTCAGGTGCACCCGTTCGCCCAGCTCCGAGAGGCGCATCGAACGGGACGCGCTGGCCCCGTACAACTGTTGCAGCACCTCGAAGTCACTGGCTGAGATGCGGTGATTGGCGAGTAGCTCGCGATCGAGCGTGCAGATCGCCCGGTGGTAGCGCCCCATCAGGTCGTGCCACACCGCGGCCAGCTCGTCATCGCTCACCCGCGACATGACGGCATCGTAGCACATGCTGAAACATAAAATGCAGGAGAAATTAATGTGCAGACATCCTATGCATGTGCATAGACTGTCTCGCATGGCACTCGATCTTGAGACACGATCTACCAACCGAACTACACCCTCCGTGGTCCGCGACCTGGCGTGGAGCACCACGACCTGGCTCCTGCTCGTGGTTCTCTGCGGGGCGCTGTTCCTTGACGGACTCGACATCTCCATGGTCGGCGTGGCCCTGCCGTCCATCGGCTCGGACCTAGGCATGTCGGCAAGCTCGCTGCAGTGGATCGT
>JBPYES010000487.1:0-6591 GCA_051984825.1 Jatrophihabitantaceae bacterium | reverse complement strand
TCGCGAAACCGGGCGTCGCGGTGGTGCGACATGCAGGTATGCGGCAACCGCGCCAAAGGGAAAGCCTTCCGCAGCCGCAAGGCGGCAGGCGACCACAGGAACGCGACCACAAGGCGATGAGCGCTCGCGCGAAGAGCCCGCCGCCGCGGCGCGGCCCGCGCCGAAGGCGCGGAGTGGCGCGAGGCGCGCGCCCCTTGGGGGCGCCGCCGGAGCGACACCCCCGGCGGATAATTAGCGAGCGCGGCGCGCCAGGCGTTCCCGGTCGAGAATGACGACGCTCTTGCCTTCGAGGCGGAGCCAGCCGCGTGAGGCGAAGTCGGCCAGCGCCTTGTTGACGGTTTCGCGCGAGGCGCCGACGAGTTGGGCCAGCTCTTCCTGGGTGAGGTCGTGGGTTACCCGCAGCTGGCCACCGTCGACGGAGCCGAACTTCTGCGCCAGCTGCAGCAGCTGTTTGGCGACACGGCCCGGGACGTCGACGAAGATCAGGTCGGCGAGCATCGTGTTGGTGCGGCGTAGCCGCCTCGCCACGACACGCAGCAGCTGCATGGCGATCTGCGGACGCTCCTGGGCCCACTTCTGCAGAGCATCCTTGGGCAACCGGGCGAGGCGGGCGTCCGTGACGACGACGGCGGTGGCGGTACGCGGGCCTGGGTCGAACAGGGACAGCTCGCCGAACTGATCGGCCGGCCCCATGATCGCGACCAGGTTCTCCCGACCGTCGGACGAGCGGCGGCCGAGCTTCACCTTGCCGGCCAGCACGATATAGAGGCTGTCGCCCGGCTCGCCCTCGTGGAACAGCGTCGTGCCGCGTGGCGCCTCGAAGATCTCGAACTGGCCGCCCAGCGCTTCGACGTCTTCGGCGGCGACCCCTTGGAACAGGCCGGCTCTGCGCAGCACCTCGTCCACGGCAGCTCCTTCATCGCTCAGCCACTAGGAGAGCTGAGTCACAGTTGAGCGAATTCTACGAGGACGCTGCGTTACCGTCCGGGGCCGGATGCGCCCGACCCGCGGCTGTTCCACCGGCGACCGGGTATGAGACGCCGTAGCGACAGCCGTAGCCGGAACCGGCTCAGCGCCGGTTCGGTGCCTTCCCGCACGAATGTGTCCAGCTCGTCGGGGTTTGCCTCGTCCAGGAATTCCTCGATCTGCCGCTCGACGGCGACCTTGTTCAACGGCTCCTCGACTCGCGCCATGATCAGCATGAACGCCAGGAGGAGGGGCGGGAACAGCAAGACCAGGAAACCAGCCATGACGCCTCCGATTATGCCGCGCCGCGCGGCCTGCGTGACTCGTAGGCTGGGTCGCTGTGCCGACCGAATCGCCGCTCGCCCTGACCCGACGGGCGCGCAAGATCAATCGTGAGCTCGGGCTGCTCTACCCCGACGCGCATACCGAACTGGACTTCACCAACCCCCTCGAACTGTCCGTCGCGACAATTCTGTCGGCACAGTGCACTGACAAGAGGGTCAATGAGGTCACGCCCGCGGTGTTCGCCAAGTTCCGGACCGCCGCCGACTACGCAGCCGCGGACCGGGCCGAGCTCGAGGAGATGATCCGGTCAACCGGCTTCTACCGGAACAAGACGAACTCGCTGATCAAGCTCGGGCAGGCGCTCGTCGAACGTTTCGACGGCGATGTGCCGCACACACTGACGGAGCTGGTAACGCTGCCCGGTTTCGGCCGCAAGACCGCGAACGTCGTTCTGGGCAACGCGTTCGGCATCCCGGGCATCACCGTCGACACGCACTTCGGCCGGCTGGCGCGGCGCTGGCGGTGGACGGACAGCACCGATCCGGTGAAGGTCGAGCACGAGGTCGAGGCGCTGATCCCTAAGAAGGACTGGACGATCCTGTCGCATCGGGTCATCTGGCACGGACGGCGAGTGTGCCATGCCCGAAAGCCCGCCTGCGGGGCGTGCACGATCGCGCGGCTGTGCCCGTCCTACGGCGAAGGGCCGACCGACCCGGTCGTTGCCGCCAAGCTCGTCAAGACGCCGGAGCAGGTGGCCGAGTCGGTATGACCAGGTATTCGGGATGACCCAGACGCTGCCGCTGTGGCTGCATCCCCTGGCCGACTCGCTGCCCGGGATGACGTTCGCGGACCTCTCGCGGTTCGGGCCACCCGAGGACGGCAGCGGCCGCGAGTCGGCGGTATTGATCGCATTTGCGGAAACAGTGGACGGCCCGGGCGTGCTGTTGCTGGAACGCGCGGCGACCCTGCGCACGCACGCCGGCCAGGTCGCCTTCCCCGGCGGCGCGGCCGAGCCCGGCGAGGACCCGGCGACGACCGCGCTTCGAGAGGCGCACGAGGAGGTCGGGCTCGACCCGGCCACCGTTCAGGTCCTCGCAGCCTTGCCGGCGCTGTACCTGCCGCCCTCGGGGTTCGTGGTCACGCCGGTGCTGGCGTGGTGGCGTGCGCCGCATCCGGTGCGCGCCATTGCTGCGAGCGAGGTGGCCGACGTGGCCGTGATCCCGGTTAAGGAGCTGGCCGATCCGGCGCATCGGTTCCTGGTACGCCACCCGTCAGGCTTCTACGGTCCGGGTTTCGAGGCGGACGGGATGTTCGTCTGGGGGTTCACCGCCATGCTGCTCGACGGCCTGCTCACGGGGGGCGGCTGGGCCCGAGATTGGGACCAGAGCGTCGAACGAGATCTGCCATCCCATCGCGTGCCGTAGTCGACGGGCGCATAGGATCACGCTCCGGCTGCGACATACAGGAGGGGTCGGTACCGTGCCCCGCGTGAGCGACGCTTGCGGGGGACGCATTGCGCGGACGGTGGTCGGGGCCGTGCTGGTCGTCCTCGTGGTTGCCGGTTGCAGTAACCGGCAGGCTTCACCGAACCGCCGTGGGCACCCAGGCTCGTCGACTGCCTCTGTGGTGAACGGCGTCCAGCAGGTGACGCTGACAGTCAACGACACATTCCGTTTCTTCCCGTCGGTAGTCACCGTGCACCAGGGCACCGTGAAGATCACGCTCGTGCACGCCGGATCGGGCGCGCCGCACGACTTCTCGCTGAACGGTTTTCCGTCGGATCACACCGGTCTCGTGAACGCCGGCGGCACCACGTCGACCACGTTCACCACACCGTCCGCGGGCACGTACACGTTCGAGTGCACCCTGCATGTGACGCAGGGAATGACCGGGACGCTGGTCGTCCTACCGAACTGATCGTGACCGTCGTGGACTGGATCATCGTGCTGGCCGCTGTGGGCTATGCCATTGGCGGATACCGCAACGGAGCGGTGGTCGGCCTGTTCTCGTTGGTCGGCTTCTTCGGTGGTGCGGCGCTGGGCGCGCAGCTGGCCCGGCCGCTCGGGTCGTCCCTGGCCGGTGGGCAGGCGCAGGTGCCGATCGCGATCGTCTGTGTGCTGACGCTCGCAATGGCCGGCCAGCTGTTAGCCGTCTGGGGCGGGGGCCACCTGCGTCAGCGCATCACCTGGCGGCCGGCGCAGCACGTGGACGCCGGCATCGGTGCCGCGCTCGGCGTCATCTCTGTACTGCTCGTCGCCTGGATGGTCGCCGTGCCCCTGGCGTCCTCGCCGTACCCGTCACTGTCGTCGGCGGTGCGCCGCTCTGCGATTGTGCGCGGGGTCGACGGGGTCATGCCCACACCGGTGCGCAACGTGTACTCGTCGCTGCGCAGGTACATCGATCGCAGCGGATTCCCGCCGGTGTTCGGCGACTTGCAAAGCACCCACATCGTCGACGTCGGCCCGCCTGATCCCGCGCTGCTGCACTCGCCGGGCGTGACCGCTGCGCACGGGTCGGTGCTGAAGATCTACGGCGAAGCGCCGCAATGCGACCGGGGCATCGAGGGCTCCGGCTTCGTCTTCGCCGACCAGCACGTCTTGACCAACGCGCACGTGGTGGCCGGTACGTCCCGGGTCAGCGTCGTCACCAGCGAGGGGCAGCTCGGCGCGCGGGTGGTCAGCTACGACCCGCGCCGTGACGTCGCCGTACTGTACGTGCCCGGCCTGCACGCCGCTGCCTTGCGGTTCGCCCCGAAGCCCGCCGCGACCGGCGCCAACGCAATCGTGGTCGGCTATCCGGAGGACGGCCCGTTCGACGTGCGCCCCGCCCGGGTGCGCGACCGCGGCGACATCTCCGGGCACGACATCTACGGCAACGGCAGCATCGTGCGGGAGATCTACTCGATCCGATCCATTGTGCGTAGCGGCAACTCCGGCGGGCCGCTGATCACGCCGAACGGTGCCGTGCTGGGCATGGTGTTCGCCACCGCGCTCGACTCGTCCGACACGGGCTTCGCGTTGACCGACGCAGAGATCGCACGCGACGCCGACGCCGGGCGGACCGCCACCGCGTCGGTCGGCACCGGAGACTGCACTCCTGGCGGATAGCGGCGCAACAGGCCGGCGAACGGCAGCGCGCAGGTCGCCGCGGCGCTCGCGGCGAGTACCGGGTATCCGCCGTGCACGAACAGCAGCGAGGACGCGGTCGTGGCCAGTGTGGATGTGCCCCAGCTCAGCGCGTCGACGGCGCCCTGCGCGCCGCCGTCGCCGGCCAGCGTGCCGCTGCCGCCGACGATCGCGAGGTTCCACCCATAGCCGAGCAGGAACAGTGCCGCGGTGAGCGCGATGCCGCTCGGCGAGCCGGCCACGAACGCCGCCGAGCCGGCGAGAGTGGCGAGGCCGGCCGCCATGACGGCACGGGCGCCGAGCCGGTCGAGCAACCACCCGGATAGCGGTGCCAGCGCGAACATCCCGAACGTGTGCGCGGACAGCATCGCGCCGATCGCGCCGAGGTCGGCCCCGTGCATATGCATCGACAGGGGCGCGGCGGTCATGACGGCCACCATCACCACCTGCGCGGTGATCATCGTTGCCCCGGCGGTGCGGCTGGCGGCGCTCTGACCCGGTACGGCCGTGGGCCGGGTCGGACGTGTTGCCGCCGCGACCAACAGGGCGCCCAGGGTCGCCACCAGGGCGAACGCGAACGGCCCCGTCATCGGATCCTCGCCCGCCGCGGCTGCCGCGTGCTGGGCCGGCATCATGAGCAGCGGGCCACCGACCGCCCCGACCGTCCCGGCCCAGATGACGGCACCGATCGCGGTGCCGGGCCGGTCCGGGTAGAGATCGGCGGCCGCGTAGCGGGACAGCTGCCCACCGGCGTTGCCCACTCCGAGCAGGGCCATCCCTGCGACGAGCCAGGCGACGTCGTGGCGTGCCACGGCTGCCGTGGTGAGCAGTGCTCCCAGGCAGGCGACCACGTATCCGGTCAGCAAGCCACGGCGGCGTCCCCGCCTGCGCATGAGCCGCGAGAGCGTGAGCGCGCCGACACCCGTTCCGGCGACCGCCGCGGTGTTGGGCAGCGCGGCGAGCGAGGTGCTCAGCTGGTCGGCCGCGACCAGGGTGGCGACGGCGCTGGCCTCGGCCATCGCGGCTGTCATGAGCGCGGAGGACACGAACAGGGCGATCATGGGTGTTCGCATGCCTAGAGACGCTAGAAAGCCGGACCCGGATGCTGAATGCTCAGTGAACGGTGATCGCGGTGCAACACTTCTTGATCGAACGGCGGATCGTGGCGCATCCTTTGCAGATGGATCAGACGGACTGGCGCATCCTCACCGAGCTGCAGAGTGACGGCCGGCTCTCGTACAACCAGCTCGCCCGGCGCGTGAACCTGTCCCCGCCCGCCGTCGCAGAGCGAGTACGCCGCCTTGAGGAACAGGGCGTCATCACCGGCTATCAGGCGTGCGTCGACCCGGCCAAAGCCGGCCTACCGCTGACCGCATTCATACAGATGCGCTGTACACCCGGTCGCTGCTTGCTTCAGACATCCAGCGCCGACGACCTGCCTGAGGTGGTCGAGATCCACAAGCTGTCCGGGCAATGGTGCTCGATGCTCAAGGTCCGAGTGGCGTCCATGCAACACCTTGAGGGCCTGTTCGAGCGCGTCGGGGAACGCCACGGGCAGATGAACACGCACGTCGTGCTGTCGACCCAATACGAGGGCCGGCCGGTGGAGCCGCCCACCGAACAGCCCCGTCCGGTGACACCCTCGCCGGGCTGGCATCGCGCCTAGCCGTAACGCTGAAATACTGGGCGGCGTGGCAGCACGGCTCAGCTCCTCGGAGCTGATCGGCCGCACCGCCGAAATAGCCGTCCTGACCGGCGCGCTCGCCCGGGCTCGCCGTGAGTCCGCCCAGATCGTCCTGGTGGGCGGGGAGGCCGGGGTCGGCAAATCCCGGCTCGTCGCCGAGTTCGTCGATCGGCTGCCGCGCGACGTCCGAGTCCTGAGCGGCTATTGCCTGGAGCTGCGTCAGGCCGTATTGGCGTTCGCCCCGCTCGTCGGCATGCTGCGTCAGCTCAGCGAGCAGCTCGGCCCGGAGCGGACGCACCAGCTCTACGGACGCGAGCTGCAACGTTTCCTCCCCGACCACAGTGCAACCGCCGATCGGCCGACCGACCCGACCGGTGAACTCTTCGGCGCGCTTTCCGGGCTGCTCGGCAACCTTGACGACGAGGGCCCGCTCGTCCTGATCGTCGAGGACCTGCACTGGGCCGACCGATCCACGCTCGATCTCATCGCCTACCTGGCCCGCGAACTCGAGGGCACCAGGGTCTTGCTGAT
>JBPYES010000486.1:0-2729 GCA_051984825.1 Jatrophihabitantaceae bacterium | reverse complement strand
CTCGTCGGCGACCCCGACCAACTCGCGTCTGTCGAAGCCGGTGCGGTACTCGGCGATCTCGTCGAGCACGACGACGTCGGCCCCCGTACCGAGCCGTTTCGCGCGATGCTCCAGGAGGCAATCCCCGGCCTGGACGGCCCGGTCCGGCACAACGCCCCCGGAGCGGCGCTTCGGGAGTCAGTTGCGCTGCTGCGGACGGTGCACCGCTTCGAGGCCGGCGGACCGATTGCGCAGCTCGCAGAGCACGTCCGCGCCGGTCACGCCGACGAGGCACTCGCGATGTTGGCCGATCCACCGGACGGCATCGAATTCCACCGGACGTCCGACGACGAACCAGTCTCGGGTGCCGCACTTGGCGTCCTGCGCGGACAGTTGCTGTATGAGAAAGCAGTCATCGAGGCGGCCCGATCGGGGGATGTCGAGTACGCGCTCGATGCACTGGAACGTCATCGCATGCTCTGCGCACACCGCGCCGGCCCGCGCGGGGTGCAGCACTGGAGCGACGCCATCGAACGCTGGCTGGCCGCGGACGATCCACTCCTCACGCCGCGACTCGATGGCCGATACGCCGGGCAGCCGTTGCTTGTCACATCAAATGACTACGAGAACGGCCTCTACAACGGCGACACCGGCGTGGTCGTAAACCACGGCGACGAACTGGCCGCCGCATTCCGTCGCGGAGGCGAGCCGGTGATCTTGCCACTTGTGCGCCTGTCCGACGTCCGTCCGATGCACGTGATGACGGTGCATCGCGGGCAAGGCAGCCAGTTCGAGGAAGTCACCGTGCTGCTCCCCCCGGCAACCTCACCCCTCGCGACGCGCCAGACCTTCTATACCGCGATCACCCGCGCATCAAAGCAAGTCCGCTTGATCGGCTCGCACGAGGCCGTACTCGCTAGCGTCAACCGGCGCGCCGCCCGGGCCACCGGTCTACGCGACCGCCTCGCGGGCCGGCTCAGTGCGGCCTGACGTCAGTGGTTCGCAATGATCGAATCGAGCAGCACACCAAGGATCTCGTTCGGGTCCTTGACGATGTAGCTCTGGCCGTGTGTCGCATCGGAGATCTGCTTCAGCGCGCTGGCGTCCGCATCCGCGCCGAAGCCGATGGTGACGATGTGCACCGGCTTGCTCGGGTTGTACTCGGCCTTGAGCCGGGTGAGCAGGGTGGGCAGGCCCATGCTGTCCGAGTCGAGGTCGGCGCCGTCGGTGAGCAGGGCCACGACGTTGACGCTGGCTGGGTCGTAGTGGGCCGAGACGTCCTCGAACGCGGCGATCGCGGTGTCGTACAGACCGGTGTTGCCGCCAACCCGGCTCGGCAAGGACGCTGTCGCGCCGGTGAGCGTGCCGCGTTGTGTCTTCACCGGTCCCAGTGGGACGAGTTCGGACCAGTCGGTGGCCGGCGCGGGATGCTGTGAGAACGTCCAGAGCCCCATCGTCCAGTCGTCGGGTACCAGGGTCATCGCCGTCTCGGCGGCAGCGGTGACCACCTCGATCTTCGATTTGCCGTTTCCGGAGTTGTCGCCCATCGAGCCGGACACGTCGATCGCTGCCAGCAGCTGCGAGGGCTGGGCGGCCGCGGACCACAAGTGCAGCGCGGCTGCCTGCTGCGCCGGGGTAATCGTCGCCGGCGCGGGCGTGACCTGCTGCGACGAGATGCCCGTCGCTGTGCTGTCGGCGGATAACGGTGTGCCGGACGGATCTCGCAGCCCGACCGCGGCGAGGCGCGATCGCGCGGCTTGCGTCGTCAGCTGTGACTCGAACAGGGCCATGCCCGCAGCCACTGTCGGATCCGATTCGGTCGGCACCACCCGCACCATCGGGAAGTCGAGCATCGGCGTCGGGCCGCTGGGGTAGACGGCCACGGCTACGGGTGCAGTCTTGCCGCGGTTGCCCAGGAACACGTCCTGTTCGCTCGCCACAAACGCGGGCGCGGACGCAGGCTTCGCCTGAAGCGCGGTCAGCCCGGTCGCCGAGTCGGGCAGCATCGCTGCCTGCAAACGGATGAACAGACCGACCAGCTTGGCCGTGGCACCCGGCGCCGTGCCGTTCTGCGCGCTGAGGCCGATCATCATTAGCGCGCCGGCCGACGTGGTCGTCGGATCGGTCACGGTCACCTGTGCGGAACCCGAGAGCACCCCCGCCCATCCGGCCTTCGCTGCCGCGCCGATCGCGCCCGCCTTGCCCGGCGGCGCTGCCACAACGAGCGGCGATGTCCCGATCGATCCGTCGACCTTCACTGCGGCTGCCAGCGCCGGCGACGCCGCCGCGAGCTTGCCGGCCCACAGCCTGGAGTCCGGGATCCATAGCGTTGGCGTGGCGTCGGATGCCAGCGATTTCGTGGCCGCAGCTGAGTCGAGTTCGGTGACGACGGCGCGAACGCAGTGACCCTGAACGGACGGGTGCGATGCGTTCCACTGGCCGGCGACGGCGCCGACCGCTTCCCCGACAGTCGGCGCTGCGATTACCGGTACCGACACCTCGCCGGTGCAGCTGGGCGCCGCGTCAGCCTTGTGATGGCCGTGGCCGCCTGTGGCAAGGACGGCGACCGTGACCCCGCCGGCCAGCAGCAAGACACCCGCCAGCGTCGCAACGATCCGTCCGATACGCCGTCGTCGGCCGTGCGTCAGCGAGTCGGTCGCAGCGCGCGACGCTGCATGCCTGCCGGCCATAATCCAGCGATACCTCCTCGACCGCCCCGTTCGGCCGGTTCCTCCCGGGTACGCTCCGGC
>JBPYES010000485.1:0-7458 GCA_051984825.1 Jatrophihabitantaceae bacterium | reverse complement strand
TCTTGATGGACGGCAGCGCCACGTTCACGATCGTCGCGTCCAGCACGATCATCAGCATGCCGGTGCACAGCACGTAGAGAGCCAGCCAGCGGGAGCGGTCGGTAGTCATTGTGGGTTGTCTCCTTGTTCGACGTTCTGGTGAGGACGTCGAACCCGGCGCCGGGTTCTCGACATCGTCTTGCGGTTACGACGTGTAGGTCAGGCGGAACTCATCGGCGAGCTCGACATTCGGCCAGTCACTTGCCTGGGCGCGGGCTGCTACCGCCGCCGCGAGGTCAGGTGCTCCAGTGAGAAGCACCCGTCCGGGATCGGCGCCGAGCTCCTCCGCGTGGTCGGCGGCCCACTCCACGACGGCGTACGCCTGGTCGACGGAGTCCGGATGGGTCGCCAGCACCACGGCGTCCGGCCGCGGCCAGCCGGCACCGAACACGACGACGAGGGCCGGCCGGGAGGTGCCGGTCTCGGGCCAGTACATCCGGGCGTGGACGCCGCGCAGCTGGACGTCGGCGACCCGGAAGGCGGGGCGGTCACGAAGTTCGGGAACCATGCACTGACCCTCGCATCGGTGCGGACGCGAAGGGAAAGGCCGAGTCGGCATGACGGTCGTGCGGCGCCTGCATCACCCCGATGAGGGGGCTGGGCCACACTAGCTGCGTGGATGATGGCCAGGTTCTCTCGCTTCCGTCAGCGCCGGACGCGATCGAGTTGCGCCACCTGCGGGCATTCGTCGCGGTGGCTGAGGAGCTCAACTTCGGCCGGGCAGCGTCCCGGCTGTACCTCTCGCAGCCGGCGCTGAGCCGGCAGATCCGTGCCTTGGAGCGGCTGGTCGGCCCGGACCTGCTGCGTCGCTCGACCCATCGCGTGGAGCTGACACTGGCCGGCGAGGCACTGCTCGACCGGGCCCGCGAGCTGCTGCGTGGCATCGACCAGGCGGTCTCCGTTACCCGTTCGATGGGCGGCGAGCATGCCGAGCGAATGGCCCGGCTCTGGGCGCCGTCGGATGCGCTGACGGCCGGAGGCGCCAGCTTGCAGCAACTGCGGGCCGCGGCCGAGGAGTTGCATGCGCAGTTCCCTGTTCCGGGCGAGGTCAGCGTGGCGCCGGTCAACATGTCCGGCGTGCCGGGCCTCGTCGTGGCACCGCCGGACCGGCCGGTCACTGCGTTGTTCCTGCACGGCGGCGGGTATTCAGTGGGCTCGGCCTTCGGCTACCGGCACCTGGCCGGTGCGCTGGGGATCGCCGCCGGCACCGGCGTGCTGATACCCGAATACCGGCTGGCGCCCGAGTATCCGTATCCCGCTGCGCTCGAGGACGCGGTGCGGGCGTATCGCTGGCTGCTTGACACTGCTGATGCCCCGATCGTCCTGGTAGGAGACTCCTCCGGCGGAGGGCTGGTCATGTCGTTGCTGCTGCGCCTCCGGCAGGAGGGCCTACCGGAGGCGGGTGGCGCGGTGCTGATGTGCCCGTGGATCGACCTGACGTGCACGATCCAGTCGGAATGGCCCAGCGACGCCCAGCCGCTGCTAACGCTGGAATGGGGTCGCCGCTGCGCCGCCGCCTATGTCGGCGACCACTCGATGGACGATCCGCTGCTCAGCCCGCTTTCCACCGACCTGTCGGGACTGCCGCCGCTGCTCGTTCAAGTCGGGACCGGCGACGCCCTGCGCGCGGACGCCCATCAGCTTGTCGACCGGGTGAAGGCGCACGGCGGCGATGCGCGCCTCGAGCTGTATCCGGTGCCCACTCACGACTTCCAGATCTTCTGGTCGTTCCTGCCGGAGGCGGCGGACGCCCTCGACCATGCCGGCCGCTTCGTCCGGGGCCTAGCAACTGTCGAGCGCTCCGACGCTGCGCGTTAGCCGCCGAGCCGCAGCAGCTGCACCGACCGCTCGCGCATCTCGACCTTGCGGACCTTGCCGGTCACGGTCATCGGGAACTCGTCGACCAGGTGCACGTAGCGAGGGATCTTGTAGTGCGCGAGCTTGCCGGTGCAGAACTCGCGCAGCGCCTCGGCGGTGAGCGGTGTCGCGCCGGGGCGCAGCCGAATCCACGCCATGAGTTCCTCGCCGTATTTCTGGTCCGGGACGCCGATGACCTGGGCGTCGAGGATGTCGGGATGTGTGTAGAGGAACTCCTCGATTTCGCGCGGGTAGACGTTCTCGCCACCGCGGATGACCATATCCTTGATGCGGCCGGTGATCTGGATGTAGCCCGCCTCGTCCATGACGGCGAGATCGCCGGTGTGCATCCATCGCGCGGCATCGATCGCCTCGGCCGTCTTGTCGGGCTGTTCCCAGTAGCCGAGCATGACGCTGTAGCCGCGCGTGCAGAACTCGCCTGCCGTACCTCGGGGTACGGTGACTCCGGCCGCCGGATCGATGATCTTGACCTCCAGGTGCGGATGCACCCGCCCGACCGTGGACACGCGTAGGTCGATCGAATCGTCCGCCCGCGTCTGCGTCGACACCGGCGACGTTTCGGTCATGCCGTAACAGATGGTCACGTCGGACATGCCCATCCGCTCGATAACCTGCTTCATCACCTCGACCGGGCACGGTGAGCCCGCCATGATGCCCGTACGCAGGCTGCTCAGGTCATGGCTGTCGAAGCTCGGGTCGGCCAGTTCGGCGATGAACATGGTCGGCACGCCGTACAGCGACGTGCACCGTTCGCGGGCAACCGCGTCGAGCGTCGCCGCTGGGTCGAACGCCGGCGCGGGGATCACCATGCATGCCCCGTGACTCGTGGCAGCAAGATTGCCCATCACCATGCCGAAGCAGTGGTAGAACGGCACCGGGATGGCGATGCGATCCGCGTCGGTGTAGCCGCACAATTCGCCCACGAAGAAGCCGTTGTTGAGAATGTTGTGGTGGCTGAGCGTCGCGCCCTTGGGAAACCCGGTCGTGCCTGACGTGTACTGGATGTTGATCGGATCGTCCGGGGTGAGCGTGCCGGCGATCTCGGCAAGGCGGGTCGGGGTGGCGTCACGGCCGGCGGCGACGAGCGAGTCCCACGCTGGGCGTCCGATGAGAACGACGTCCTCTAGCGTTGCACAGTCTGGCTGCACTTCGGCGATCATGGCCGCGTAGTCGGACGTCTTGAACGATGGCGCGGCGACCAGCGTCCGAATGCCGGACTGGTCGAGCACGTACCGAAGCTCGTGCACCCGGTACGCAGGGTTGATGTTGACCAGAATGGCGCCGAGCTTCGCGGTCGCATATTGGACGAGCGTCCACTCCGCGCAGTTCGGCGCCCAGATGCCGACCCGGTCGCCCTTGCCCACGCCGAGGGTCAGCAGACCCAAGGCGACGGCGTCGACCTCGGCAGCGAGCTCGCGATACGTCCAGCGGCGTCCGGTTGCATGCTCGACAAGGGCCTCCCGATCCGGGAAGCGCGCCACGGTCCGGTCCAGGTTCGCACCGATCGTGTCGCCCAGCAGCGGCACGGCCGAGGTACCCGAGGCATAGGACGGTTCCTGCGCCATATCGGCATCCTCTAGCCGGTGCCGTTCGGGTGCAACCGCTGCGGTTGCGCTTCAGTCGGGTCTTGAACGGCAGCGACGGAGGCAGTCGTGCGCGTTATCGCTTGTCGCTGCCGGGTGGCCGACTTGCTGGAATCGCCTTACAGAATAAGGATAGACGCCGCAATCATCTCTTGATAGGCTCGTACACGTGTTCGAGTACGTTCCGCCGATTAGTGACGTCGACGTGCTCACCTCCCCTGACGCGGTCGCTGCGGAACTCGGGAGCGGTGTGCCCCGTGGCGAGGACACGCCGGCGCTGCTGATGCTCGATCCCGAAGCCCTGTCCGACGCCGGCCGAGTCGACCTGCTTGTTGCGTGCGAGCGGCACATCGCACTGCTGCAAGCCGCCCAACAGAGGGTCCTCGCCTCGTTGGATGGGCGGGCGCTGGACTGGTCCGGCACGAAACTCGTCGACTACACACGCGAGCAGGTCGGCGCGGCATTGCGGCTCTCGCCCGGTACTGCGGAACGGCGCCTTTCCGTGGCCCGCACACTTGTCGACCGACTGCCCGCCACCCTGGACTTGCTCCGTACCGGGCAGCTCACCTACCTGCACGCCATGAAGCTCGCCGAAGCCATCACGCCGTTCGACGCCGAGACCACCGCGAAGATCGAGCACCGGGCCCTGGCCCGAGCACCGCAGCAGAGCCTCTCCCAATTCGGGACCTCGCTGCGGCGTGCCGTTATCGCTGCTGACCCGCGTCAGGCGGAGCAGCGCTACGACGACGCGATCGAGGCCCGCCGGGTGGTGTTCACTCCGCAAGATGACGGGATCACTGAACTGTGGGCGCTACTACCTGCCGAGGGCGCCGCGTTGATCGAGGCAGTGCTCAGCTCCCTCGCCAACGGTCAGACCGATGCCCGCACCGCCGACCAGCGCCGCGCCGACGCACTCGTCGACGTGTTTGCCCGGGTGCTCGGTGACCCGTCCCTGCCAGAAACCCACGGCCAGCGCCCTGCGATCAACGTGACCGTGCCGATCGCCACGCTGCTCGGCTGTGACGAGCAACCCGCCAACCTGGACGGCTACGGGCCCATCACCCCCGCCATGGCCCGCCGTCTCGCCGCCGACGAAACCGGCACCTGGCGCCGACTGGTCACCGACGACACCGGTCAGCTCCTCGACTACGGCCGCAGAACGTACCGCCCTCCAGCGAACCTCCGCGACCACGTCATCGCGCGTGACCGGACCTGCACCTTCCCGAGCTGCCGACGTGCAGCCAGGCTGTGCGATCTGGACCATGGCGAGCCATTCAGCCGCGGCGGTGATACCAGCGGCCCGAACGTGAGCGCGTTATGCCGACGCCATCACAACGCCAAACACGACGCTGGCTGGCGCGTCAGGCATCGACGAGACGGCAGTCGTGAATGGACCGGGCCCACCGGTCACGCTTATCTGATGCGACTGGACGACGGCTAGGACAGCGCGGCCCTAGGGTCCTGAGCGCGACACGATGTCGGCAACGGCCGGTCGCGCCCGTTCGGCGTCGGCGGCAACCAGGCCGATGCGGGTACGCCGGTGCAGCACGTCGTCCACGTCCAGGGCGCCCTCGTGCGACACCGCGAACTCGATCTCGGCGCGGGTGACGTCGATGCTGTCGGCAATGGGGTCGAGGGGGTGGTCCACGGTGGCGGCATCGAGCACCTTCCGGGACGCACCGCCGTATCGCGACACCAGCGATGTAGGCAGCCCAGCTGTAGACACGCTGTCGGGATGAGTGGGCGCGCCGATCAGGGGCAACTCCCGTGTCCGGCACGGCATCGCCACCAGTCCGCGCAGCCGCACGGCCGCATCGACGGCGTCCTGCGCCATGCGGCGGTACGTGGTGAGCTTGCCGCCCACCACGGTGATCACACCGGTGGGCGACTCGGTGACGCTGTGCCGGCGAGAGAGGTCCGCGGTGTTGCCACCACCCGCATCGATCAGGGGCCGTAGGCCGGCGAATGCGCCGCGGACGGCGCTGCGGGTGACCGGCCGCGCGAGCGCGGTGCTGATCGTGGCGAGCAGGAAGTCGATCTCCGGGTCGGTCGGCACGGGTTCGTCCGGGATGGGCCCGGGCGCATCCTCGTCGGTAAGCCCGACGATCACCCGGGCGAGCTGCTGCGGTAGCGCGAAGACGAACCGGCCGATCGAGCCCGGGACCGGCACGGTCAGCGCGCCGCGCGGGTTTCCGAACGTTGCCGCGTCGAGCACGAGGTGCGTGCCCCGACTCGGCCGCAGCCGGATCGACAAGTCGACCGTGCCGGCCCACACCCCCGTCGCATTGATCACGGCACGCGCGGCGACGGTCCGTGACGCGCCGGTGAGCGTGTCGGTGAGCACCGCGCCGGTGCCGGTCACGTCGTGCGCACGCACCCGGGTCAGTACAACCGCACCGTGGGAGGCCGCGGTGCGCGCGATCGTGACGACCAGCCGGGCATCGTCCACGAGCTGTCCGTCGTGCGCGACGAGTGCGCCCGCCAGCCCGTCGGTGCGAAGCTCCGGGACGAGTGCGACGGCTGCCGTCGCGCCGACGCGTCGCGCCCGGGGCAGCAGCGTCGCCCGCGTGCCGGCGCTGCGGCGCAGGGCGTCGCCTGCCAGGAAACCGGCCCGGATCAGCCCGCGGTGCTGCACGGACGGCAGCAACGGAACGACCTGGGCCAGCGGGCGGATCAGGTGCGGTGCGACGCGGGTCATCAGCACGTGCCGCTCGACCGCGCTCTCCCGGGCGACGCCGACGCGGCCGGCGGTCAGGTAGCGCAGCCCGCCGTGCACCAACTTCGAGCTCCATCGACTCGTCCCGAACGCGAGGTCGTGCGCTTCGACCAGAGCAACGGACAGGCCCCGGGTGGCCGCGTCCAGGGCGACCCCGGCGCCGGTCACGCCACCGCCGACGACCAGGACATCGACGGAATCGAGAGCATCCAATGCGGCCGCGCGCCCAGCGGCGCTCAGCATGGCCGGAGGTAGCTGAGAGGCAGGTGCCAAACTCTAACGCATGCCGATGCCCGCCCCGCCCATGAAGTGGGACGCCTGGGGTGATCCGGCGCTGGCCACTCCGCTGTCCGACGACATCAAGGCGCTGCTCCAGAACGTGCTCGGCGTCTCGGCGGCCGACGTGGACGGACCAGCGCGTAATGAGGTGCGACTGGGGGAGTCCACGCTCACGGATGCGGACGAACATGCGCTGGCCGGCGTCGTTGGCGCCGAGTACGTGAGCACCCGCGATGCCGACAGATTGCCCCATGCGGGTGGCAAGTCCACGCTGGACCTGCTGCGCCGCAGGAGCCGCGAGCCGCAGGACGCGCCGGATGCTGTCGTGATGCCCGGCACCGACGACGAGATTACAGCTGTGCTGCACGTTTGTGCCGATCGTGGCCTCGCGGTTGTCCCGTTCGGCGGCGGGACAAGTGTGGTCGGCGGCCTTGCGCCTATCCGCGGCACGTTCCACGCGGTGATCGCACTCGACCTGTGCCGGCTCACCCACTTCGAGCTGGACGAGGTGTCGCTGGAGGCGACGCTCGGCGCCGGCCTTTCCGGTCCGCGCGCCGAGGAGTTGCTTGCCGAACGGGGCTACGAGCTCGGCCACTACCCGCAGAGTTTCCGGTTCGCGACGATCGGAGGTTTTGCCGCGACGCGGTCATCCGGGCACGCCTCCGCGGGGTACGGACGGTTCGACGAGATGGTGACGGGGCTGCGCGTCGTAACGCCGGACGGCGTGCTCGACCTCGGCCGCGCGCCTAGCTCGGCGGCCGGCCCCGATCTGCGCGAGCTCTTCCTCGGCTCGGAGGGCGTGTTCGGAGTGATCACCACGGTTCGGGCGCGGGTACACCCGATCCCGGCCGTGCGGCAGTACGAGGCATGGATGTTCCCCGATTTCGCGACGGGCAGCGCTGCCGTGCGGGCCGTGGTGCAGGGGGGCACCGGCCCGACCGTGCTGCGCCTATCGGACGAGGC
>JBPYES010000484.1:0-2225 GCA_051984825.1 Jatrophihabitantaceae bacterium | reverse complement strand
CGCCCGACTTCAAGGACCGCGTCGCCGAGGCGTGCAACCGGGAGATCGGGCTTGACCGGCGTATCGAGGTCGCGACATTGCCGCGTGACGAGGCGTTCGCGATCCCCGACATCATCCGCACCGCGACCAACCTGCTGCCGCCCGACATCGAGGTGGTGCGCATCGTCGACATCGTCGGCCTGGATACGCAGGCCGACGGCGGCACGCATGTCGCCTCCACCGCGATGATCGGGCGCCTCGAAGTCGTCAAGATGGAGAACAAGGGCCGTGGCTTCCGCCGGCTGCGCGTGCGCATCGGCTGACAACCTGGGGGTCTCATGCCGTTCGTGTTCATGGTTGTGCACTATCCGTCGGCGGATCGTCGCGATGCCCTGGTGCGTGGCATGGCCGGGATGCGCCAGTGGCTGGAGAGCCAACCGGGTTGCCTCGGGGTCGATCCACCGCTGCTGTCGGAGGATCGCCGCGTGCTCGTCGGCTACTCGCGGTGGGAGTCCAGGGACGCTTTCCTGGCCACCGGGATCACGATCGGGCCGTCCGAGGAGATCCCGGAGGGCGAGGTCCGTCCCCGCGAGCGCTACTTCCTGACCGATGCTCCGATCGATGCGCTGAACTGCGACAGCTAGCGCTTTACCAGCACGGGAGCGCTACCCCAGGTCGAGTCCTGGATACAGAGGGTGTGCCTCGAGCATTTCGGCCGCTGCCGCATGTGTCTTCTCGGCGACGTCTTCCGGCAGGTCGTACTTCGCCTTGGACGTGCGCCCGTCCGCGGTCAACGCCGGCGAGGTCGCCGACAGCACCTCGACGGTGAGCTCGGCGACGCGGTCGAAATCGTCGGAACCGAAGCCGCGCGTCGTCAGGGCAGGCGTGCCGAGTCGGATGCCCGATGTGTACCAGGCGCCGTTCGGGTCGCGCGGAATCGAATTGCGGTTGGTGACGATGCCCGCGTCGAGCAGCGCCGACTCGGCCTGCCGCCCCGTGACGCCGTACGCCGAAACATCCAGCAACACAAGGTGATTCTCCGTGCCGTCGGTGACCAGGCGGGCACCGCGGCGCATCAGGCCCTCAGCGAGGGTGACCGCGTTCGCCGCCACGTCGGCCGCGTAGGACGCGAAGGCGGGCTGGCGCGCTTCTGCGAGGGCAACCGCCTTGGCAGCCATGACGTGCGCGAGGGGTCCGCCCAGCACCATGGGGCAGCCGCGGTCGACCGAATCGGCGAACTCCGGCTGACACAGCACCATTCCGCCGCGCGGGCCGCGAAGCGACTTGTGCGTGGTAGTGGTGGTGACGTGCGCGAAGGGCACCGGGTCGTAGTCGCCGGTGAACACCTTGCCCGCAACCAGCCCGGCGAAGTGCGCCATGTCGACGATGAGCGTGGCGCCGACATCGTCCGCGATCTGCCGCATCGTCGCAAAGTTGATGCGCCGCGGGTATGCCGAGTAGCCAGCCATGATGATCAGCGGCTGGAACTCGCGGGCCAGTTGGGCCACCTCGTCGTAATCGAGCAGGCCGGTGTCGGGGGCGGTGCCGTACGAGCGCTGGTGGAACATCTTGCCGGAGATGTTGGGACGGAATCCGTGTGTGAGATGCCCACCTGCGTCGAGCGCCATGCCGATCATGCGTTGGTCGCCGAATGTCTTGCGCAGGCGCTCCCAGTCATCCTCGGACAGGTCGTTGACCTGCCGTGCGCCGGCCGCGGCGAGAGCCGGCGACTCGATGCGCTGCGCCAGCACCGCCCAGAACGCGACGAGGTTGGCATCGATGCCCGAGTGCGGCTGCACGTACGCGTGGGGGGCGCCGAAGAGTGCCTTGGCGTGGTCGGCCGCGGCCCGTTCGACGGTGTCGACGTTCTGGCAGCCGGCATAGAAGCGATGCCCGATGGTGCCCTCGGCGTACTTGTCGGAGAGGAAGTTGCCCATCGTGAGCAGCACGGCCGGCGACGCGTAGTTCTCGCTGGCAATGAGCTTCAGCGACGCGCGCTGATCGGCCAGTTCCTGGGCGATGGCGTCGGCGACGGTCGGTTCGACTGCGCTGATGACGCGCAGCGCGTTCTGGTAGGCGGCCGAGGCCGCCGCCGCGTCGAAGTTGGTGAGGTTGTTGATCTGGGTCATGGGCGCGCCCTTCTACGTCGGAAGGCCCAGGCGCGCGGCAGGTCCGTGAGCCGCTCCCCGGTGGTGGACTCCACCTTACGAACACGCCAGTCACGGCTCAGGGGGAGAGTACCCCGT
>JBPYES010000483.1:0-9015 GCA_051984825.1 Jatrophihabitantaceae bacterium | reverse complement strand
CCGCAGGCGCGAGGAGCGGAGCGAACACCGCGATGAGCGCTCGTGCGCAGAGCAAGGTGGAGCTGTGACCCGGGTACTGGTCGTCGAGGACGAGGAGTCCTTTTCGGACGCGCTGTCGTACATGCTGCGGCGCGAAGGTTACGAGGTAGCCGTCGCGGCAACCGGCCCGGAGGCATTGGCGCTCTACGACCGCAGCGGCGCCGATCTCGTGTTGCTCGACCTGATGCTGCCGGGGCTGTCCGGCACCGAGGTGTGCCGTTCACTGCGGCAACGCTCGAACGTCCCGATCATCATCGTCACCGCGCGAGACAGCGAGGTCGACAAGGTGGTCGGACTCGAACTCGGCGCGGACGACTACGTCACCAAGCCGTTCTCGTCACGTGAACTGGTCGCCCGGATCCGTGCGGTGCTGCGCCGCGGGGGCGACACAGAAGACCTGGTGACTAGCGCCTTGGAGGCAGGGCCGGTGCGCATGGACGTCGAACGGCACACCGTCGCGGTCGACGGTGACACCGTCTCGTTGCCGCTGAAGGAGTTCGATCTACTCGAGTTGCTGCTCCGCAACGCCGGGCGGGTGCTCACCCGTGGGCAGCTGATCGACCGCGTGTGGGGCGCGGACTACGTCGGCGACACCAAGACGCTGGATGTGCACGTCAAACGGCTGCGCTCCAAGATCGAACCGGACCCGGCCAACCCCAAGTACCTGGTAACGGTGCGGGGCCTCGGCTACAAGTTCGAAGCCTGATTTATCCCGGCTGGGCGAATCCGCGTCTGCACCACGAGGGTGCATCCGCGGCTCCGCTCGCGCCTCTCGGCGCGGCCGCGTGGCGGCGCCGGGACTCTTCGCGCGAGCGCTCATCGCTCGCGGGGTCGGGTTCCCAGTGGTTGCGTCTGCCGTGCTCGCGCGCGAGCGCTCATCGCTCGTGGGGTTGGGTTTTCGGAGGTTACGTCGCGCTGCTGGCGCTGTGGCTTATCGCTTGTCGGGTGCTTTGCGCTTTCTTGCTGCCACCGTTGCTGGGTGTTCGGCGAGGAGGCCGCGTTCGAGGCGTTCGGCGCACAGGCGGGCCAGCTCGTCGTATGCCTTCTGGCCGATCAGCTCGACGAGCTCGGGCCCGTACGAGAGGTAGAGCGGCTCGCCGCCGCCGTGCGCATCCGGCGACGATGTGCACCACCAATGCAGGTCGTGTCCGCCCTCGCCCCAGCCGCGGCGGTCGAACTCGGACACCGTCGAGACGAGGATGCGCGTCCCGTCCGGCCGGTCGACCCAGTCCTGGGCCCGGCGGATCGGCAGCTGCCAGCACACCTCGGGCTTCGTCTCGAGCGGATGCCGCCCGGTGCGCAAGGCGTACGCGTGCAGCGCGCAACCGGCGCCGCCGGCGAAACCCGGCCGGTTGAGGAAAATGCAGGCGCCGTCGACCACCCGGGTGCGCCGGCGGTTCTCGTCGTCGCCGACATTGTCCTTCTCGACGATGTCCAGCTTGCCGCTCTTCGTCAGCGCGCGCCCACGGTATTGCCAGTCGGCGGGACTGAGCTGCTGGGCGAAGCGGCGCACCCGCTTCTCGTCCGGCTTGTCGGAGAAGAACGCGCCGTGGCTGCAGCATCCGTCGTCGGCGCGTCCTTCGATCACGCCGCGGCAGCCGCGTCCGAAAATGCACGCCCAGCGCGAGCACAACCAGGTGAGGTCGGCCCGCACCCAGTGCTCGGCGTCGCCAGGATCGGGAAACTCCACCCAATCGCGGGTGAAGTCGAGTGGCGTCTCAGGTGACTGCGCGGACAACACGGGGGCTAGGGTACGGACTTTCGCGGCCGGGCAACGCAAGGCGGACCGATATCCTCGCAAAGTATGAGGCTCGGTGTGCTCGACGTCGGGTCGAACACCGTGCATCTGCTGGTGGTCGACGCGCATCGCGGGGCACAGCCGTCCCCGCAGCTGTCGCGCAAGAGCGTGCTGCGGTTGTCCGAGCACATCGACAAGCACGGCGACCTCGACCTCGAAGGCGCGGACGCGCTCGTCGGCGCCACGCTCGGCGCCTGCCGCCAGGCTCGAGAACTCGGCTGCGACGAGGTGATCGCCTTCGCGACATCCGCGGTGCGCGACGCGCGCAATTGCGGCGCGGTGCTCGACCGCGTCGTAACCGAGACGGGAATCACACTCTCGGTGCTGCCGGGTGACGAGGAGGCTCGGCTGACATTCCTCGCGGTGCGCCGGTGGTTCGGGTGGAGCGCCGGGCGGCTGATCTGCCTCGATATCGGCGGCGGCTCGCTGGAACTGGCCGCTGGCGAGGACGAGGAGCCCGACCGCACCACATCGCTGCCGCTGGGTGCCGGCCGACTCGCCCGCGACTGGTTCGATGGCGTCCCGCCGTCCAAGGGCGCACTTTCACGGGCGCGCGAGCACGTCGAGTCGGGGCTTGCCGCGCCGGCCAAGAAGGTGCTCGAGGCCGGCGCGCCGGACCGCATCGTCGCGACCAGCAAGACGTTCCGCACCCTGGCCCGGCTTGCCGGAGCCGCACCGTCGTCGGCCGGTGTGCGAACCCAGCGGGTACTCAGCCGCACCGGGCTGCGCCAGGTCACCGCGTTCATCTCGCGCATGTCGTCGGGGGACCTTGCCGAGTTGGACGGCGTCAGCTCGGGACGAGCGGATCAGGTGCTCGCGGGCGCGGTCGTGGCCGCCGCGGCGATGGACGCACTCGGCGTGACGGAACTGGAGCTCTGCCCGTGGGCCCTGCGGGAAGGGGTCATTCTGCGCCGTCTCGATCAGCTGAGCCCGTGATGGCGAAGCGCGCGCTGCGAGCGGCACCGACCAAGGTCGGACTTTCGACCGCGTCGGTCTATCCCGAGTCGACGGCGGCCGCGTTCGAGCTGGCCGCGAGGCTCGGCTACGACGGGGTCGAGGTCATGGTGTGGACGGATCCGATCAGCCAGGACCCAAGTGCGCTGCTGCGGCTGTCCGATCACTACGGCGTGCCGATCCTCGCCATTCACGCTCCCTGCCTGATCGTGACACAGCGCGTCTGGACGACCGATCCGTGGCTGAAGCTCGAGAAGGCGCAGTTCGCCGCGGAACTGCTCGGCGCGCAGGTCGTCGTCGTGCACCCGCCGTTTCTTTGGCAGCGCGACTATGCGCGGCGGTTCCGGGAGGGAATTGACGAGATGGAGCACCGGACAGAGGTGCGCTTCGCGGTCGAGAACATGTTCCCGTTGCGGGTGCGCGGCCGGGAGGTCTCGGCATATCAGCCAGGATGGGACGTCACGCTCGGCGGCTACCCGCATTGCACGCTGGACGTCTCGCACGCGGCGGTGTCACAGTCCGACGTCCTGGAGATGCTGGACGCGATGGACGGGCGGCTGGCGCACTTGCACATCGGCGACGGCACCGGGATCGCGCGCGACGAGCATCTCGTGCCCGGACGCGGCACCCAGCCGTGCGCCGAGGTGCTCGAACGCATCGCCGGCAACGGCTTCACGGGACACGTGATCGTCGAGGTCAACACGCGGCGCGCCTTCGACCGGGCTGAGCGCGAGGCCGATCTCGCTGAGGCACTGGCCTACTGCCGGCTGAATCTTGTCGCGCCGCCCGCTCTCGACCGGCACTGACCGGGAACCTCCTCGGGCACCGCGCCGCTAGTCTCAGGGCATGCTGCGCTCGATGATCCTCGCCGCGTCGCGCAACCACGGCATCGAACGGCTGGTGTCGAACGCGCCGGTGTCGCGAAGCGTTGTAGGACGGTTCGTCGGCGGCGCCGACCGGTCGGCTGCTGTAGGCGCGGCAAGTGCGCTGGTCGCCGATCGGCTTTACGTCACGCTCGACCATCTCGGCGAGGACACCACCGACGCCGAGCACGCAGCCGCCGTCGCCGACGAGTACGCCGCCTTGCTGGACGCGTTGAATGCGGCGGGCCTGGCCGAGCGGCTGGGTCCGCTAACGGCTCGCGCCGAGGTCAGCGTCAAGCTGAGCGCCATCGGGCAGGCGCTGCCCGGCGACGGCGAGAAGATCGCGCTCGAGCACGCCCGCCGCATCTGCGCGGCGGCGAGCGCAGTGGGCGCCACGGTCACCCTCGACATGGAGGACCACACCACCACCGACTCGACGCTCGCCACGCTCGTCGAGTTGCGTGCGGACTTTCCGGAGACGGCCGGTGTGCTGCAGTCCTACCTGCGCCGCACTGAGGGCGACTGCCGCGACCTGGCGGGCCAAGGCAGCCGCATCCGGCTGTGCAAGGGCGCCTACAAAGAGCCGGCGTCCGTTGCCTATCAGGACGAGCTCGGCGTCGATCTCTCCTATGTGCGCTGCATGAACATCCTGCTCGCCGGACAGGGGTACCCGATGTTCGCGACGCATGATCCGCGGCTGATCGAGATCGCGCGTGAACGAGCGAAGTTCCACGGTAAGGGGCTGCACGAGTTCGAGCTGCAGATGCTGTACGGAGTGCGCCCGGCCGAGCAGCAGCGGCTAGCGCGAGAGGGCCATACCGTCCGCGTCTACGTTCCATACGGCAGTGACTGGTACGGCTACCTGATGCGCAGGCTGGCTGAACGCCCGTCCAACCTCTCCTTCTTCCTCCGATCCCTCGCGACCAAGCGATAAGCCGATGGCGAAACGCAACGAGAGCGAACTCAGCCATAAGCGCGATGAGCGATCGCGCGAAGAGCCCCGCCGCCGCGACGCGTCCCGCGCCAAAGGCGCGGAGCGGAGACCCGGATCCGCGCGAGCGAAGCGAGCGGCGGAGGAGGCGATCCGCCCAGGCCGGACGAATATCGCGATTGTCGGTGGCGGCAAGATCGGCGAGGCGCTGCTGTCCGGTCTGCTACGCGGCCACTACTCCCATGACGAGATCGTCGTCGTCGAGAAACACCCGGAGCGCGCGGCCTACCTGACCGCGAAGCACGGAGTGTCCACAGTGGACGTTGCGGCGGCGGCGCGGGACGCCCGCACGATCCTCATCGCGGTCAAGCCGCAGGACATCGAGGCGCTGCTTACCGAACTTGCCCCGCACGTCGGCTCGTCGCACGTGGTTGTCTCGGTCGCTGCGGGCGTGACGACGGCGCATATACAGGCGGCGCTCGGCGCCGAGGTGCCGGTGGTGCGGTGCATGCCGAACACGCCGGCGCTCTTCGACGAGGCGATGACGGCGATCTCACCCGGGGTGCACGCGACAGAGGATCACCTGGCCGTCGCGGAGAAACTCCTTGCAGCAGTGGGCAAAGTCGTTCGCGTTCCGGAGTCGCAACTGGACGCAGTCACCGCACTGTCCGGGTCCGGGCCGGCGTACTTCTTCTACCTTGTCGAGGCGATGATCGACGCGGGCATCCTGCTCGGGCTGCCTCGCGCGCTGGCGGCCGATCTGATCGTCCAGTCGGCGGTGGGCGCTGCGGTCATGCTCCGTGATTCGGGCGAGCACCCGGTGCAACTGCGTGAAGCCGTCACCAGTCCGGGCGGCACGACCATCGCCGCGATCCGGGAACTGGAGGTTCATGGCGTGCGTGCGGCACTGCTCGCCGCCATAGAGGCGGCCGCCAGGCGCAGTGGCGAACTCGGTGCCGGCTGAGCTCGCGCCAGTTCCGACGCTCTGACCGGCTCAAACGTGCACACTTGGCACGGAGTGGAAGGGATCCGGCGCGGCGCGTAGCGTCAGCATCACAGCGACAACGTTGCCGCGAACATCGGTAGAATACTGCTATCGCATCTGTCCCACTGGTACCGCTACGCTCCAAGAAGCACGTGCGTGTCGTCCGCCGGAGGGGAAGCCGGCGCACCGACACGTGCCTAAGGTTCGGTGACGTCATGTCCACGTCTGCGCAATCCGGGGCTGGCAAGGGCCCCTCGTCGCGGCGATCGCGCGCCGCACGCGACGACGCCAGCCAAACGCTCGCCGATGCGGGCCTCTCCGAGGTGCGCTTCCTGACCGTCGCCGAAGTGGCTGCGGTAATGCGGGTGTCCAAGATGACCGTGTACCGGATGGTGCACAGTGGCGACCTGCCGGCGGTTCGTGTCGGGCGGTCGTACCGGGTGCCGGAGCGTGCCGTCCACGACTACCTGCGTAAGGCGTACATCGAGGCGGGTTGATTGCGCGACCGGGGTAAGGTGGCGCGGTTGGTATCCGCCCGGCTCGCTGTGCTGGGCACCCGAGGGCAAGCCCGGCAACAGTGAGGTCCACGTAATGGGTTCTGTAATCAAGAAGCGGCGTAAGCGGATGGCGAAGAAAAAGCACCGCAAGCTGCTCAAGCGCACCCGCGTCCAGCGCCGCAACAAGAAGTAGCTGCCCAGGCATCTGGCCGATGCCTGAGTCGAGCCACCCGAGCCGGAGCGTGGCGCCCTTAGACTGACCGTCATGCCAAGGGTCGTCCTGGTCACCGGCGTGAGCCGTCACCTCGGTGTCCGACTTGCCGCGCAGCTTGCTGCCGATCCTGGCGTCGAGCGTGTGCTGGGCGTCGACACCACGCCGCCTGCGAAGGCGGACCTGGTTCGCCTTGGTCGCACCGAGTTCGTGCGTGCCGACATCCGTAACCCGCTCATCGCGCGGGTGATCGCGCACGCCAACGTCGACTCCGTGGTGCACGCCGCGGTCACCGCGACACCGCGGCGGGCGGGTGGGCGCACGGCGATGAAAGAGCTGAACGTCATCGGCACCATGCAGTTGCTCGCTGCATGTCAGAAGTCCGAGACGGTGCAGCGCCTCGTCGTGAAGTCAGCGACCTCCGTGTACGGGTCAGGTCCGCACGATCCTGCGGTATTCGCCGAGGACACGGCGACGCGCTCGGCCCCGAGCTCCGGATACGGCAAGGATGCAGTCGAGGTCGAAGGATTCGTGCGCGCGTTCAGCCGGCGGCGTCCGGATGTGCACGTCACGGTGCTGCGTCTTGCTAATGTCATCGGCCCGACGATCGATACCCCGCTGACGCGCTACTTCGCGCTCCCGGTGGTTCCTACCGAGTTCGGCTATGACCCGCGGTTGCAGTTCGTGCACGAGGACGACGCCGTCGAGGTGCTGCGGCTGGCGACGCTCGATGATCACCCCGGTGTGTTCAACGTGGCCGGTGAGGGCACGCTGCTGCTGTCGCAAGCGCTCCGGCGCGCGGGGCGGTTGTCGCTTGCCGTGCCGGCGCCGGCCGTCCGCGCAGTCGTGAGCCTCGTTCGGCGCACCGGCCTGGTGGACTTCTCGCCGGAACAGGTGCGGTTCCTGAGCTTCGGGCGTGTCGTCGATACGACCCGGCTGCGCACCCAGTTCGCGTACCAGCCGAAGTACTCGACGGCCACGGCCTTCGCGGCATTTCTTGCCGACCGGCCGGTCCCGCCCATTGTTTCGCCGCGGCGGATTCGGCAGGCGGAGCGGCTGGCCGGGTCGATGCTCGGCGCGCGTGAGCGCACGGCCGGTCATGGATGAGGCGCGGGTCATCCCGCTGCGCTCCGACGAGCCCGTGCCGCCGAACGCGGATCGCCCGATCGCGCTCGCCCCGCATTCGACGGCCGAGCAGGCGCCCCGCCCGCCATCGCCCCTCGAAGACAAGATCGCGGGAGGGCTTGCGTTCCTGCGGCGCCGGCTGACGGGCGAATACGACGTCGACGAGTTCGGCTTTGACGCCGAGTTGACCGACGAGCTGCTGATGCCGGCGTTCCGGCCGCTGCTCGAACGCTGGTTCCGCGCCGAGGTGATCGGCATCCACAACGTCCCGCGTGAGGGCGGGGCGCTGCTCGTCGCGAATCACGCCGGCGCACTGTGGGCGCTCGACTCGGTGATGTGCAGCGTAGCTGTGCATGATCGGCATCCTGCGCATCGCCATTTACGGTTGCTCGGCGCGGACCTGGTGTTCACGACCCCCGTCCTTGGCGAGCTGGCCCGTAAGTCTGGGGCGACGCTGGCGTGCAACGACGATGCGGAGCGGCTGCTCCGCGAGGGTGAGCTCGTGGGCGTGTTTCCCGAGGGGTTCAAGGGCATCGGCAAGCCGTTCCGCGAGCGGTACAAGCTGCAGCGTTTCGGCCGCGGCGGATTCGTTGCTGCTGCCCTGGCGACCCACGTGCCGATCGTGCCGGTCTCGATCGTGGGCTCCGAGGAGATCCACCCGATGCTCGGCAATGCCCGGACGCTCGCCCGGGTACTCAACCTGCCGTATTTCCCGCTCACGCCGACCTTCCCGTGGCTGGGCCCGCTCGGGCTGGTGCCGTTGCCCAGCAAGTGGTACCTCGAGTTCGGCGAGCCCATCCGTACCGATGGCTACGCGCCGGACGCGGTCGATGACCCGGCACTGCTGTTCGAGCTCACCGACCGGGTACGCGAGACCATTCAAAACACGCTGTACCGGCTGCTGATGCAGCGCCGCTCCGTCTGGCGGTGAGGCCGCTACCGGTGGTCGAGCTGCCGCGGTACAACCAGCGCCGACCTACGCTGGAGGGCGGAGGTCAGGACATGGGCTACCGGCTGCTCGCCGACGCTGTCGCTGGCGTCCACTACGCCTACCTTGCCTATCTGCTGGTCGGTGGGTTCGTGGCATGGCGCTGGCCACGCACCATCGCGGCCCACCTGTTCGCGGCGATCTGGGCAGTGTTGATCATCGCGACGCCGGTGCCGTGCCCACTCACGGCGGCGCAGAACGCGATGCGGGAACGTGGTGGCGAGCCGCCCCTGCGTGACACATTCATCAACACCTACATCCGCGGGACGTTCTACCCGGCGTCACACGAAACGCAGACCCGCTTCGTGGTGGCCGGCGTCGTCGCGGTCTCCTGGATCGGCTTCGCCCTTCGCATGCGGCACCGCCGGGTCGCACGACTCAGACAGCGCAACGCCATGCGGGTGTAAGTGATTTAGCCGTTTTAGGGCGCGGGCGCGCGCCGCCCGATGGGCAAGCGCTGCGCGAGTTGGCCGCGCCGCCGTAGCGCCATGCCGGCGGCGACCCCTCCGGCTACCGCGCCGATGCCTGCGGCTGCGGGGATGCCGATGCGCGCGGCCTTGCGTCCGGTGCGGAAGTCGCGGATCTCCCAGCCACGTTGGCGCGCCTCGCCGCGCAACGCCGAGT
>JBPYES010000482.1:0-9426 GCA_051984825.1 Jatrophihabitantaceae bacterium | reverse complement strand
TGGTTGAAGCGCAGGCTCTCCTCTCCCTTGCCGACCGTGGCGTCGGCCGCCTGCACCGTGTCGGCAATCTCCCGGGCCCGGCGGAGCCAGCGCTGCACAATGTCGCGATCCGGGGATTTGGTGAGCTCGGCTGCGATGTCGGCGAGCAGCGCACCTAACGCTTCTCCGACCCGGCGCAGCGCCCGGGACGCCTCTTGCACATACGTGGGCGGGGCGATCAGTGCATTGACCAGCACGCCGATGCCGGCGCCGAGCGCCGTGTCGATCATGCGCTGGTAGCCGTACGCGCTGCCCAGCGACAGGGCGAACAGTGCGCTGATCGCGACCTGGTTCGAGAACGGTCCGAGCCGGAGCAGTTCGCCGACGATAAGCCCGCCGAGGATCGTGATGCCGACACTCCACCAGTGCAGGCCGACCAGATGCCCGAGCAGCACCGACGCGGCGAGCCCGACCGTCACGGCGACGGTGAGTTGGATGGAGCGCCAGAGCGTGGCACGTACCGTGACCTGCACGACGAGCACGGCACCCAGTGAGGCGAGCACCGGACGTGGGCTGTGGATCAAGGCAGCCGCTTCCCAGGCCACTGTCCCGGCCACTGTGGACTTGAGCATCCGGCGCCACGTGGACGGGTCGATGGTGAACGCCCCGCGCAGTCCCATTGCCCGCAGGCGTGCGGTCCGCTCCTCGAGGAAGCGGTGGATCATTCGTCGTCGTCGCGCGCGAGCCAGGTAGCCAGCCGGTCGACGGCTATCTCGAAGTCGGGATGCGTGTCAACGAACGCCTGCAGCCGGTCGGCAAGCCAGGCCAGGCTGACCTCCTCGTCGCCGCGGCGTTCGGCGAGCTCCTCGATGCCTCGGTCGGTGAAGTACACCCGCTACTCCAGATCCGCTTCGTACTGCACGCCGAGCTGTGCGCGCACACCATCGCACACCTCGAGAATCGCGACTGTCTCGTCGAGCGGCACGAGAGGACTTTCCAGCTCGCCGGCGCGCAGACAGCGCTCGACCTCGGCCACTTCCGGACCGTAGCCGCGACCGGACAGCGGGTCGGGCAGCATCTCGTCACCGGTCGCGTCGTGGATGGTGATCGACGTGGGGCGGCTGACCCGGCCGTTCACGGAGATCCAGCCTTCGGTGCCGGCGATCAGGCCGGCGAGCGGGTTCTGACCGAGCGTGGTCGACGCGATCTGAGCGAACCGTCCGTCGTGGTATCGCCACTGGACCGCGACGCTGGCGTCGGAGCCGGTCGGGGACAGCGAGCCGACCGCCTGGACGGTGTCAGGGCGGCCGAGGAACAGCCAGGCGAACGTCGCCGGGTAGATGCCGAGATCGAGCAGTGCGCCGCCACCCACGGCGAGGTCGTAGAGGCGATGCGTCGGGTCGTACTCGAAGCGCGCCGAGAAGTCCGCGCGGACGCTGATCAGTTCGCCGATCCGCCCGGATTCGGCTACGGCCCGTGCGGTGCGGATGAGCGGATTGAGCCGCATCCACATGGCCTCCATGCAGAAGAGCTGCCGCGACCGGGCCTCAGCAACGACCTCCCGCGCCTGCCGGGCGTTGAGCGTGAACGCCTTCTCGACGAGCACCGCTTTGCCGGAGCGCAGCGCCAGCAGCGCCTGCTGGTGGTGCTGGCCGTGCGTGGTGGCTATGTAGACGACGTCGATGTCCGGGTCGGCGACCAGCTCGGCGTAGGAGCCGTACGAACGCGGCGCGCCGACGCGCCTGGCCAGCGCGGCCGCCCGATCAGCGTCCCGCGCGCCGACGGCCGCCACTTCGTTGCCCGGCATTCCGGCGATCTCCGCCCCGACCGTGCCCGCAATGCCCCCTGCCCCGAGAATTCCCCACCGGATCGCGTCGCCCACGGGGTCAATCTATCGATGAGCTAGCCGAAGGCGGCGGCTACTATCTCGCGTTGCTGCGCCTCGTGCACGCTCGGCGAACCGACGGCGGGCGATGCTGATGCCCGGCGTGAGGCGCGCGCCAGCAGTCGCCCGCCGAGATGCTCGGGCAGGCTGAGCGCGATGAACGGCCAGGCGCCCTGGTTGGCCGGCTCCTCCTGCACCCACACGAGCTGGGCGTTCGGGTAGCGGTCGAGCTCGGCACGGATCTCCTGGGCGGGCAGCGGATACAGCTGCTCGACGCGGACGATCGCCACGTCGTCCCGACCCTGCCGCTGGCGAGCGGTGGCCAAGTCGTAGTAGATCTTGCCGGTGCACAGGAGCACTCGGCGTACCGCAGCCGGGTCGCCGCTGTCGCTGATGACCGGGCGGAACGTCCCTGACGTGAAGTCCGACAGGTCGCTGACCGCCGCCTTGAGCCGCAGCAGCGACTTGGGCGTGAACGCGATCAGCGGGCGGCGTACCGGCGAGAGTCCCTGTCGGCGCAGCAGGTGGAAGTAGTTCGCCGGCGTCGAGCACATGGCGATCGTCATGTTGTTCTCGGCGGCGAGCTGCAGGAATCGCTCCGGCCGTGCCGACGAGTGGTCCGGACCCTGGCCTTCGTAGCCGTGCGGCAGGAGCAGTGCGAGGGCCGAGCGCTGCCCCCATTTCGCCTCGCCCGATGCAATGAACTCGTCGACGATCGTCTGCGCGCCGTCGGCGAAGTCGCCGAACTGGGCTTCCCAGCAAACCAGCGCGTCCTCGCGCGTGACCGAATAGCCGTATTCGAAGCCCATCGCGGCGAATTCCGACAGCAGTGAGTCGTAAGCCCAGAACGGCGCCTGGTCCGGCGAGAGGTACCGCAGCGGGGTGTACTCCTCGCCCGTCTTGCGGTCGATCAGCGCCGCGTGCCGCTGGGTGAACGTGCCGCGGCGGGAGTCCTGCCCGGACAGCCGCACCGCGCGGCCGTCGACGACGAGTGAGCCGAAGGCGTACAGCTCGGCTGTTGCCCAGTCGACGTTGCCGTTGCTCGCCATCGCCACCCGGCGGTCGATCTGCGGCTTCAGCCGCGGGTGGATGGTGAACCCCTCCGGCGGGTTCGCATACGCCTCGGCGATGCGCTTGATCACCTCGATGCTCGTGGCGGTGCTGGCCGGATGCATGGGCACCGCGTCGTCCATGAGCGGCTCGGGGCGTGGGCGGTCGGAGGCGTCGCGCGTCTCGAGGAACACCTTCTCCAGCTGTGCCTGGAAGTCCTTCAGCGCCGCTTCGGCGTCTTCGAGCGTGATGTCGCCGCGGCCGACCAGCGCCTCCGTGTACAGCTTTCGGACGCTGCGCTTGGTGTCGATGATGTCGTACATCAGCGGCTGCGTGAACGACGGGTTGTCGGCCTCGTTGTGGCCGCGCCGCCGGTAGCAGACCATGTCGATAACGACGTCCTTCTTGAACTCGCGCCGGTAGTCGACCGCGAGCTTGGCGACCCGAACGCATGCCTCAGGATCGTCGCCGTTCACATGGAAGATCGGCGCCGCGATCATGCGCGCGACGTCGGTGGCGTACAGGCTCGACCGGGACTGTGACGGTGACGTCGTGAAGCCGACTTGGTTGTTGACGACGACGTGCACCGTGCCGCCGGTGCGGTAGCCGCGAAGCTGCGACAAGTTGAGGGTTTCGGCGACCACGCCCTGCCCGGCGAATGCGGCGTCGCCGTGCAGCAGTACCGCGAGCACCGAGAAGCCGGCTTCGCCCTTGTTCAGGACGTCCTGCTTGGCCCGGACGATGCCCTCGAGCACCGGGTCGACGGCCTCCAGATGGGACGGGTTGGCCGTCAGCTCGACTTTGATGTCGGCGCCGCTGGGCGCGTGGAATGTGCCGCGCGCGCCGAGGTGGTACTTCACGTCGCCCGAGCCCTGTGCGGTGCTCGGGTCCATGTTGCCCTCGAACTCGTTGAAGATCTTTCCGTACGGCTTGCCGACGATGTGCGCCAGCACGTTCAGCCGGCCCCGGTGCGGCATGCCGATGACCGCCTCGTCCAGACCCTGGTCGGACGCCTGCGACAGCACCGCGTCCAGCAGCGGGATGACTGTCTCGGCTCCCTCGAGGCTGAACCGCTTCTGCCCGATGTACTTGGTCTGCAGGAACGTCTCGAACGCCTCGGCGACATTGAGCCGGCCGAGAATGTGCAGCTGTGCGGTCCGGTCCGGCGGCTCGTGCTTGACCTCGATCCGCTGTTGGATCCAGCGGCGCTGCGCCGGGTCGGTGATGTGCATGTACTCGACGCCCACGCGGCGGCAATACGCGTCGCGCAGCACGCCGAGAATGTCCCGCAGCCGTGCCAGGTTGAGGCCGGCGAAGCCGCCCACCGGGAACTCCCGGTCGAGGTCCCACAGGGTGAGGCCGTGCCGGGTGATGTCGAGGTCGGGGTGGCTACGCACCGTGTACTCGAGCGGATCGGTGTCGGCCATCAGGTGGCCGTTGGTGCGGTAGGCGTTGATCAGTTCGATGACGCGGGCGTTCTTGTCGATCTGCCCCTCGTGCGCGAACTCACGGTCGAGTCGCCAGCGCACCGGCTCGTAGGGGATGCGCAGTGCCGCGAAGATCTCGTCCCAGAACGTGTCGGCGAGCAGCAGCTCGTGCACCCGCCGCAGGAACTCGCCGGACTGCGCACCCTGGATGATGCGATGGTCGTACGTCGAGGTCAGCGTCATGATCTTGCTGACTGCCCGCTCGGCGAGGGCGTCCTCGCTCAGGCCGCTGAACTCGGCGGGGTACTCCATCGCGCCCACGCCGATGATGGAGCCCTGCCCCGCCATCAGGCGCGGCACCGAGTGAGTGGTACCGATGGTGCCGGGGTTGGTCAGGCTGATCGTCGTGCCGGCGAAGTCGTCGGCGGTGAGCTTGCCGGTCCGGGCGCGCCGGATGACATCCTCGTAGCCGCTCCAGAACGCGGCGAAGTCCATGGCCTCGGCTGCCTTGATGTTGGCCACTACGAGCGCCCGCGGCCCACCGTTCTTGCCGGGCAGGTCGATGGCGAGGCCGAAGTTGACGTGCTCCGGCGTGACGAGCGTCGGCTTGCCGTCGATCTCCGCGAAGTGGTTGTTCATCTCCGGGTGGTCGTGCAGCGCCTTCACCACGGCGTATCCGATGAGATGCGTGTAACTGATCTTGCCGCCGCGCGAGCGCCGGAGGTGGTTGTTGACCACGACCCGGTTGTCGATGAGCAGCTTGGCCGGGATGGCACGCACGCTGGTAGCCGTCGGGACGGCCAGCGAGGTCTGCATGTTGGTGACGACGCGAGCCGCTGCGCCACGCAGCGTGACCGTCTGCTCGGGCGACGCCGCCGGCTGGCCGGACGGGCCGGGCGTCGCCGGCGCGGGCTGCTGGGGCTGGGGTGCCTGTGCTGGGGCGGGCTGGGCCGGGGCAGGAGCCGGGGGCGCGACGGTGGTGGCGTTACCGTTGGTAACCGCTCCTGGCTTAGCGGTGCGATAGTCGGCAAAGAAGTCGTGCCAGGCAGCGTCCACGCTCGTTGGGTCGGCGAGGTAGCGCTCGTACATCTCCTCGACGAGCCACTCGTTCGCGCCGAAGTCGGCGCCGCTGACGGGGTGGGGGTCGGTTGTCGACTGCTCCGTAGTCGCCACGGTGTAGGGCCGCCTCACATCGGTTCTCTCGACGTCAAGATGTCGTGCAGACATCAGCCCTTAGGGTACGCCGGGCCTGTCGTCGCAGCCATTTCCGCGCAATTCGTGCGCTTGCCTCGCGCCTAACTGATATCGCGGTTCATCGTGATGCCGGCGCCCAGAAGCGAGAGACCCAGACCCCACACGACGAGAACGACGATGCCGGCGGCGGGCGATATCAGATGCACGCCGTTGATCACCCGCGCCGTTGTGTCATGCGGGTCGGTGATGATCGAGTCGACGGCGCCGGTAGGCAGGTAGGGGTAGACGTACTTGACGCCAGGAATGAGCAGCACGAGCCGGGCGAGGACGAGGATGAAGATCACGCCTACGGTGACCGCGACGATCTGATTACGCAGCACCGCGCCGGTGCCCAGGCCCACCAGGGCGAACAGGGTCAAGACGGCGAACGCGATCAGCAGCGGGCCCTTCTGGTCCGCGAGCGACACGTGCACATTCCGCGCCGACAGCCACGGCAGCGCGATCAGCAGCTGGATCACCAGGCAGAGCACAGCGAACAGCGCCCCGACGACCACGTAGGTGATCAGCTTGGCGGTGATCAAGGCCCACCGCGACGGCGTTGCAAGCACGGTCGGCGTGATCGTCTGATACCGGTACTCGGTCGTGACGGCCAGCACGCCCAGCACGAACAGCGGGACGTAGGTGAACGCCGCGCTTGCCGAGATCATCACATCGCGGACGTGCTGCGAGAGGTCGTAGTCGGTCTTCTGGCTGGCGATCGAGCCGACGACGCCCAGGCTCGTGAGCCCAAGGCACAGCAGCAGCATCCAGAACCAGACCTGCGTCGTGGAAAGCTTCCGGAACTCTGCGCGGATCAGGGCGACCATGGCGCACCTGCCTGCGGGGCGGCGTACTCGCCCTGGGTCAGACTGAAGAAGAGCTCTTCGAGATCGAACTTCTCCGCCCGCAGTTCGTGCAACTCGACGCCGGCGGTGAACGCGAGGTGACCGACCTCTGCGGCGCTGATCCCGCGCACCCGCACCGTGGTGGGGCTGACCTGATCGGGCTGGTGGCCCTCGCCGCGCAGTGCGGCGAGCAACGGTTCAGGCTGCGGCGACTGCGCGATGACCGTGTCGGTGCCTGCGGTCAGCTCGGCGATGGAGCCCTGCCGGACGAGCTGGCCGCGGCTGAGGATCACGACGCGGTCGGCGAATTCCTCGACCTCGTTGAGCAGGTGGCTCGACACCAGCACGGTGCGTCCCTCACCGGCCAGATGCCGGAAGAAGCCGCGCAGCCAGCGGATGCCCTCGGGGTCGAGCCCGTTGGCCGGCTCGTCGAGCAGCAGAAAGCGCGGATTGCCGAGCAGCGTCGCGGCGAGACCGAGCCGCTGCCGCATGCCCATCGAGTAGCCGCGCACCTTGCGGCGAGCCGCGTCGCGCAGCCCGACCAGGTCGAGAACCTCGTCGGCACGCCGATCGGGCAACTGCGCCGCGGCGCACAGGATGCGCAGGTGGTTGCGGCCGGTGCGCGCCGGGTGGAAGCTCGCCGCCTCCAGGGCGGCCCCTACGACGGTCATCGGGTTCTGGAGCTGCCGGTACGGCAGGCCCCCGATGGTGGAGTTGCCAGCGGTGGGGTGGATCAGCCCCAGGATCATGCGCAGCGTGGTTGTCTTGCCGGCGCCGTTCGGGCCGAGGAAGCCCGTGACGGATCCGGGCTCCACCGTGAAGCTCAGCCGGTCGACGGCACGGATCTTGCCCCCGAACACCTTCGTGAGCCCGTTGACCACGATGCGCCCGTCCGGACCGTTTGGAGGGGTCACGGGGGCTATCCAAACATGAACGGACCAGCGCAGGGGCGTGGGTCGCGGCGCGCCTTCGATCCGGGGCTCAACGCTCCAGGATCAAGCAGGTGCTCGACGCGGTGGCGACCAGCTTGCCGTCGGGGCCGCGGACGTCGCCCTCGGCGAACGCGACCCGGCGTCCGGGCTTGGTGATCCGGCCCCGGGCACGCAGTTCGCCGCTGTCGGCGCGCACCGGGCGCAGGTAGTTGACCTTGATCTCGATGCTGGTGTACCCGACGCCGGCCGGCAGCGTCGACTGGACAGCGCAGCCGGTGACGGAGTCCAGCAGCGTGCACACCAGCCCGCCGTGCACCACTCCGATCGGGTTGTACGCGGATTCGTCGGGCGTGCATGTGAACGCCACCTCGCCGGGCTCGACGCTCACGACGCGTAGGTCGAAGTGCGCGGCGATGGGCGGAGGTGGCAGCAAGCCGTCGAGCATGGCCCGCAGATGGTCGAGGCCGGCCAAGGCCGCACCCTGCTCGGCGGCCGCCAGCGGGTCGTACCAGGTGATCGTCTTCTGCCGGGGGACCCCCCACACCGTCTCGGCCGTCATGGCGCGGACGCTACCAGGCTGAGTTCGATATGCGAACGCAGCTGTCATACTTCTCTCATGACGAGCGATGTCGCGAAGACTCCGCCGTCGGCGAATGGGCGGCGCGGCGACGCGGCGCTGGGCGCTCCCGTGGTGGATGGCCCGCGTGTCTGCTCGCTGGCCCGCACACTCGAAGTCGTCGGCGAACGCTGGTCGCTGCTCGTGTTGCGCGAGGTGTTCCTCGGCGTGCGCCGTTTCGAGGCGATCGGGGCCGCGACCGGCGCGTCGCGCGCGGTGCTGGCCGACCGCCTGCGTGCGCTCGTCGAGGCCGGCCTGCTGGTCCGGGGTGAGTACCGCGACGCCGGCGCCCGCACCCGGCATGAGTATCGCCTGACCGAGGCGGGCCGGGCGCTGCAGCCGGCGCTCATCGCGCTGATGCGGTGGGGCGACCGGTACCGGCCCGTCGCCGCCGGGCCGCCGCTGCGCGTTGAGCACGCCGAGTGCGGCGCCGCGGTCCGGGCGCAGCTCGTGTGCGACGACGGGCACGTGCTCGGCGACGGGGGCCGGGAATTGCGCGCCTACCCGAACAGCGCGTTCAGCGTGCCGTAGTTGAGCTCGCCGGCCAGCGCCTCGTAGGTGCCGGTGCTCGCGAGCTCGCGCGTGGCGCGCTGCGCGACGGCATAGGCCGCCGCCGCGAGCGACGACCCGGTGCTGATACGGGCCACCCCGAGCGCGGCCAGCTCCGCAACGGACGGTGCGCCCGGACCGACCAGCACGTTCACCGGCGCGTCGATGTCACGAACCAGCTCGGCAACCGTCGCCGGGTCGGTGATGCCGGGCACGAAGATGCCGCTCGCGCCGGCCTCCAGATATGCGGCGGCCCGCTCCAGGGTGGCCGGCAGGCGCTCCGCAGGCTCGCCGACCGAGCGCAGATAGACGTCGGTGCGCGCGTTGACGTAGAGCTCGACGCCCTGGGCCTGCGCGGCGGCGCGGGCGGCGGCAAGCCGCCGGGCCTGCTCGGCGACGGGGCGAAGCGGGGAGTCGCCGTCCTGCTGGGCGTCCTCGATGTTGATGCCGACTGCTCCGGCGTCGAGCACCCTGGCGACCGTGCGGCCCACGCCAGCGGGGTCGGCGGCGTAGCCGCTCTCGATGTCGGCCGTGACCGGGACGTCGACGCCTGCGGCGATTCGGGCGATCAGGTCGAGCGCGCGGTCGACGTCCACGGCATCGCCGTCCGGATAGCCGAGGCTCCAGGCAACTCCCGCGCTGGTAGTGGCAATTGCCGGGGCGCCGGCCGCCGCGACGACCCGGGCGCTGGCTACGTCCCAGGCATTGGCGAGAACGAGCGGCGTGCCCGCCTGGTGCAGTGCGGCAAATGCAGCGGCCCTGTAGTTAAGAGTCATGTGAGTAGTCGACCATAGCGCGCTGACAATATCGCGCTGACTGTCCACTGTGGACGGTCACAACTCGCGATCAGAGTGATACTGGATGATGTCGTTGCCCGAAACTCTGAGTGGTGGTCGGGGTGGCCCCCTCT
>JBPYES010000481.1:0-15811 GCA_051984825.1 Jatrophihabitantaceae bacterium | reverse complement strand
AGTTGGCCAAGGCGCTGGCCTCGGCGGTCTTCGGTGAAGAAAGCCGGATGATCCGTTTCGACATGAGTGAGTTCCAGGAGAAGCACACGGTTTCCCGTCTGGTCGGTGCACCACCCGGATATGTCGGATACGAGGAGGCGGGGCAGCTCACCGACAAGGTTCGGCGGCAGCCCTACTCGGTGGTGCTGTTCGACGAGGTCGAGAAGGCACACCCGGACGTGTTCAACACGCTCCTCCAGATCCTGGAGGACGGGCGCCTCACCGACGGCCAGGGCCGCATCGTGGACTTCAAGAACACGGTCATCATCCTGACCACGAACCTGGGTACCAAGGACGTGGCCAAGGCGGTGACGCTGGGCTTCCAGTCGGGTAACGACGAGGCGTCTAACTACGAGCGGATGAAGCAGAAGGTCACCGACGAGCTCAAGCAGCACTTCCGCCCCGAGTTCCTCAACCGCATCGACGACACGATCGTGTTCCACCAGCTCACCGAAGAAGAGATCGTGCGGATCGTCGACCTGCGGCTGGCCATGCTCGACACGCAGATGCGTAACAAGGACATGGGTCTGGAGCTCACCGACGCGGCCAAGAAGCTGCTGGCCAAGAAGGGCTACGACCCGGTGCTCGGCGCGCGGCCGCTGCGTCGCACGATCCAGCGCGAGATCGAGGACGCCCTGTCGGAGAAGATCCTGTTCGGCGAGCTGCAGGCCGGCCAGATCGTGGTCGTGGACGCCGAGCCGTCGCCCGATGGCGTCGAGAAGAACGGCAAGTTCACGTTCCGCGGCGAGGCCAAGCCGGTGGCCGTGCCGGACGTAGCCGTCCCGGCGGACGTCGTCAGCGAGTAACCGCTAGCGCGCAGAGGGCCGTCTTCCCAACGGGGAGGGCGGCCCTTTCGTAGGCGGGCTGAGCGAGGCGCTAAGCGCCGGGCAGGGCGTACCGGCCGTCGGGTAGCGGGTCCACCAAGCCGTCCACGATGAGCGCCTCCAGGGCGCGGGCCCGCTGCCGGGCGTCCGGCCAGACGACGTCGAGGGCAGCGGGCGCAACCGGCGTGGCTGACCCGCGCAGCACCTCGAGCAGCAGCCCACGTACCTGCCGGTCGGTGCCGGTGAACCGCTGCGGGCGCGATCGCGGCCCCGCATACGGCGGCGCTCCGGCCAGGCGCCACGCGCACGTGTCTCGCAGTGGGCAGTCGCCGCATCGGGGGGTGCGCGCGGTGCACAGCATCGCGCCGAGTTCCATGAGCGCGACGCTGACCCGGGCCGCGCGCGCCGGCTCGGCCGGAAGCAGTGCCGCGACGGCGGCGTGGTCGCGCGTGGCAGACGCAGGCCCGGCCTCGCCCTGCCCGCGAAAGGCGCGGGCCACCACGCGTCGTACGTTCGTGTCGACGACCGGCTGGCGTTGCCCGAACGCGAACGCCGCCACCGCCCGTGCCGTGTACGCGCCTACGCCGGGTAAGCCGAGCAAAGCATCCAGCTCGGCGGGCACCTCGCCGCCGTGTTGCTCGACGAGCAGCCTGGCGCACTCCTGCAGCCGCAGGGCCCGCCGCGGGTAGCCGAGTCTGCCCCAGGCCCGCACGGCGTCGCCGGGTGTGGCAGCGGCCAGCCCGGACGGCGTCGGCCACCGCTGCATCCAAGACCGGTACGCCGGCAGGACGCGGGCGGCCGGCGTCTGCTGGAGCATGACCTCGCTGACCAGCACACCCCATGGTGTGGCATCGGCGCGGCGCCACGGCAGGTCGCGAGCCGCCCTGTCGTACCAGTCGAGGAGCGCCTGCACACCGTCAGTGTCATCGATGCGTTGTCCTATTGGGACATCGGCTACCGTGTCGCCACGATGGCCCCCGTCCGATCGTCCTCGCCGGCTCTGCCCCGAAGTCTGCTCGTCCTCTGCGTGCTCGGGCTCGGCGCGCTCACGGCGTACGTGCTCGTCCTGGCCGGGCGCAAGGAGCCCCACGCGAGCGGGCACACGACGCGGCCATCCAGCCCGCAGCCCTCGCACGTCACGTCTACGGCGGTGCCGTGCGTGCCCTCCGTACTGGGCGTCGCGGCAACCACGGACGCCAGGCAGTACCGCCTCAACCAGCGGCCGGAGCTGGAGATCCGGGTCACGAACACCGGCCAGGCGCCGTGCATGGCCAACCTGTCCGACAGCCAGATCGAGCTACTCGTCTACAACGGCTGGTCGCGGGTGTGGGGCAGCCATGACTGCACGGTCCAGCCCGGCAACAGCCCGGTCACGCTGGCGCCGCAGCAGACTGCGCGCCGCACGATCAGCTGGAGCGGCACGTCGTCGCAACCGCACTGCGCAGGCAGCCGGGAACGTGTGGGTATGGGCAGCTACACGCTGCGTGCGCGATTCGCCGGGATGGACGGCCGCACCGCGACTTTCACTATCGCCCAGTAGGCGCAGCGGGCGTCACCACGAGCACAATGAATTCGGTCGCGGTGGCTGTGCGCGCAGGGGGACGTAGTGGCCGGGCAGGGTCAGCGAGAGGACGGACGCCCAGCGTCGCATCGTCTCGTCGGCCGTGATCGAGAGCTGGTCGAAGTGGCCGCCGTCCTGGACGCGGCCAATCACGGCCCCATCGCCTGCGTTGTCTATGGCCCGGCTGGCATCGGCAAGACGACGCTCTGGCGTGAGGCGCTGGCCCGCATATCCGGGCACGGCTACCAGTTGCTTACCTGCCGACCGGCCGAGTCGGAAGCCGAGCTGTCCTTCGGCGGGCTGCGGGATCTGCTGGACGGCGTGCCCGAGCGGGTGCTGGCCGGGCTACCGGCACCGCAGCGGCACGCGGTCGATGTGGCGTTGCTGCGGCGGGACGCCGACGAACCTGCGCTCGGCCACCGGGCCGTCGCGGTGGCCCTGCTGGGCATCGTCCGCCAGTTGGCAGCGGACGCACCGGTTGTTCTGGCGATCGACGACGCGCAGTGGCTCGACCGCCCGACCGCCGAGGCCGTCGAGTACGTGGCCCGGCGCCTCACGACGGAGCGGGTCTGCGTGCTCGCGACGGTGCGCGGCGATCAGGAGCCGGCGTCGCCCTTCGGGCTGACCGAGGCGTTGCGCTCGGACCGGATCGTGCGCATCGGCCTCGCCGGGCTGAGCCTTGGCGCCTTGCACAGTCTCGTTCACGAGCGGGTCGGACTGTCGCTGTCTCGGCCGCTGCTGCGCCGGGTCGAACAGGCGTCCGCGGGCAATCCGTTGTTCGCCCTCGAGATTGCTCGGGCACTGGCGCACGCCGGCGGACAGGCCGGCCCAGGAGAGCCGCTGCCACTGCCGAAGAGCATGGGCGATCTGCTCGTCGCACGGATCCGGCGCCTGCCGGCCGATGCTCGCGAGGTGCTGCGCGTGGTCTCCGCGCTCGCCGCGCCGACCGTCGAGCTCGTCGTTGCCGCGCTGGGCGAACAGGTAGGCCTTGACGGCCTCGACCGTGCCGAGGAGCACGGCGTCGTCGAGGTGGATCGAGGCCAGGTCCGGCTCGTCCACCCCCTGTTCGGCGCTGCGGCCAGGACCTCCGGCATCGCCTGGCGCCGGCTGCACGCCCGCCTGGCCGACCTTGTCGACGACGTCGAGCAATCGGCTTGGCACCTCGCGTTGGCCAGCGAGCGCCGGGACGAGCGGGTGGCCGATGCACTCGAGGCGGGGGCGTCCACTGCGCAGGCCCGGGGTGCGCTGACGTCTGCAGCCCAGCTGTGGGAATTGGCTGGGCTACGCACGCCCGCTGGCCATACCGCGCAGTATGCAGCGCGCATGGCCGCAGCGGGACGGGCCTTGTTCCACTCGGGCGACACGCGGCGGGCCTGGTCGGTGCTCGACACGGCCGCAGCGACCCTGCCCGCCGGGCCGGAACGAGCGAGGGTGCTGCTTGAGCTGTCCCACGTCGTATTCCACGAAGGCGCGACGCAGCAGGCGGTGAGCCTGTGTACCCAGGCCGGGGTGGAGGCGGACGGATCACGGCTGCTGGCGATCGAAGCCGGGCTGAGGCAGACCTGGTACGGCACGCACGATCTCGCTGGCGAACTTCGCGCGATCGAGGCGACGTTGCAACTGCTCACCGAAGAGGACGCCACGGCCGACCCGGATCTTGCTGCCTGCGTATGGATGATTGCCGCCGACGTGCGCTTCTTCACCGGCCAGGGCATCGACCGCAACCTCATCGACCGCAGTCGTCGCTTGCTGAACCCTGCGAGCACGTCCTGGGCTGCGGGCTGGACGCAAATGACGTGGCGCTCTCTGGCCAAGCACGTCGAGGACCCCCGCGACGCCCGTGCCATGTACGCCGACGAGCTAGCTACTGCAGTCAACGCCGGCGACGAGGTGGCGACCGGCACCTCGCTCATGCATCTGGCTGAGATCGACTGCTGGCTCGGCGACTGGCAACGCGCCCGGCAAGAGGCGCAGCAGTCGATGGAGATCATGCAACAGTCGGGATCTCGGCGCTGGCGCGGCTTCGTGCTGTACGCCCACGGGCTGGCGTCGGCTCACATAGGCGACCTCGACGTGGCGCACGCTGCCGCGGTTGAGGGGCTGAGCCTGGCCGCCGAGTTCGACGACTCGTGGGTCAGTGCGCTACACCTCGTCGTGCTCGGCTTCGTCGCGCTCTGCCGGGACGATCCGATCGAGGCCGACCGGCGGCTGACCCGTGCGGACGAGATCATGCAGGCGGCTGGCGCGGCCGAACCGGCGCGTCATCGCTTCCACGGCGATCATCTAGAGGCCGTTGTGGCGGGCGGAGACCCCGACCGAGCCGCCGGGCTGGTCGAGCGGCTGGAGCGCCGCGCCGAGGTCGCCCCGTACCCCTGGCTCGTCGCAGTCGCCAACCGTTCGCGTGCGATTGTCTCGATGGCACAAGGGGACCTGGAAGCCAGCGCAGCGGCGTTCGAGCGCGCTCTCGCCGTGCACGCCGCACTGCCGATGCCGTTCGAGCGAGCCCGGACGCTGCTTTGGCAGGGACGCGCCTTGCGCCGGAACAAGGAGAAGCTGGCCGCGCGGGCCGCGCTCACCGCGGCCGAGCAGATCTTCACTGAGCTCGGAGCGTCCAGCTGGGCTGAGCGTGCGGCCGGAGAACTACGCCGGCTCGGGCTACAGCGCGGCACCATCGGCGAGCTGACCCCGACCGAGGAACGCATCGCCCGCCTCGTCGCGAGCGGCATGACGAACAAGGAGGTCGCGGCGGCCACGTTCGTCACGGTCAAGACCGTCGAGGCCAATCTCGGCCGGATCTACCGCAAGCTGGGCGTACAGTCGCGCCGCTCGCTCGCGTCAGTTATAGGGGGTTTCACCGATGCGGTGGGGGAACAGCCTTTGTAGTCTCCGCGTGTGTGGGGCAGCCTCTCTTTCTCGTCGAGTGCTATACCTCGCCGGCCACAGCTGAATGCGCCGAGCAACTGCTCGCGCGGCTGGGCTCGTCGGCAGGGGAAGGCGCGGTGACGCCGGTGTCATGCATCGCGGTGCCTGCGGACGAGATGTGCTTCTGCCTCGTCGAGAGCGACTCGGCCGAATTGGTGCGGGATGCGCTCTTGCGGATTGCTGTGGGCCACGAGCGAATCGTCGGGGCCATTCAGGTCAGTCCCGTTCGGGGGGTCGGGGCTTGAGGGCGTCGCGTCGCCCGCATTACGACGGATGATGCGGGCGGCGCGGTGCCGACTTACATCCCGCCTGCGCGAATCCCCGTCTCCACCACTCGCTTCGCTCGGGTGGCAGCCGGGTTTCCGCACCGCGCCTTGCGGCGCGGGCCGCGTCGCGGCGGCGGGGCTCTTCGCGCGAGCGCTCATCGCCCGGTGGTTGCGTTTCCCGTGGTCGCTTAGGGGTCGCCGGGCGGCGGGGCTCTTCGCGCGAGCGCTCATCGCCCGGTGGTTGCGTTTCCCGTGGTCGCGTCATGCCTGACGGCGGGGCTCTTCGCGATGGCCGATCGCGCGCTATGGGTAGTGGTCGATTATTGATGCGTCGGCGAGGCGGGAGATTGCCTCGCGGACGCTGCGCGCACGCGACTCGCCCACACCATCGACGCTTTGCAGATCCTCGACGGTGGCGGCCAACAGCTTCTGCAGCCCGTCGAAATGCTGAACGACCCGGTCGAGCGTGGGCCCGGGCAATCGGGGCACGCGGGCCAGCAGGCGGTACCCGCGCGGGCTGGCCACCCCATCGAGCGACTCGGGCGCGGTGGCGAATCCCATTGCTGCGGCGACCAGTCCGAGATCGAGCAGGTCTGTCGCCGACAGGTCGACCAGCTCGGCGAGCACCTCTTCGGACGGGCGGCGGCCGCCACTGGGCAAGTAGTCGCGGACGATCAGGTCCCGGTCGGCGTCGACCCCGGCCATGAGCTCCTCGAGTTGCAGCGCCAGCAGCCGACCGTCGGTGCCTAGCTCGATGACGTAGCCGGTGATCTCGTCGGCGATGCGGCGCACCATTTCCAGTCGCTGCAGCACCATTGCGGCGTCGCGCACCGTAACGAGATCCTCGATCTCCAGTGCGGAGAGCGTGTTCGACACCTCGTCCAGCCGTGCCTTGTACCGCTCGAGGGTGGCGATCGCCTGGTTGGCGCGGCCGAGCAGCTCGCCGCTGGTTTCGAGCACGTACCGCTGCTTGCCGAGATAGAGGCCGATGATCCGCATCGACTGCGACACGGAGATCACCGGGTGGCCGGTCTGCATCGCCACCCGCTGCGCGGTGCGGTGCCGCGTGCCCGACTCGTCAGTGTCTACCGACGGGTCGGGCATGAGGTGCGTGCCCGCGCGCAGGATACGGGTGCCGTCGGAGGACAGCACTACCGCGCCGTCCATCTTCGCCAGCTCACGCAGCCGGGTGGCCGACGATTCGACGTCGAGCGGGAAGCCGCCGGTGCACAGCGAGTCGACGGTCTCATCCCATCCCAGGACGATGAGGGCGCCGGTATTGCCACGCAGGATTCGTTCCAGTCCGTCGCGCAGCCACGTCCCGGGCGCCACCGTGGCGAGGACGGCGCGCAGCGCTGAGTCCTTGTCGCTGGTTGGCACACCCGCTCCCAACTATCGGCCATCGGCCGGTCGTGTGCGTTGAGTGTAGTGACTCTGTGTCAGGGCCCACCGGCGACGCTGCGCAGCGGCGCGCGGCGTGGCGCGGCGTGCCGTTCGCCGAGGGCGGCCGCCTGGGCAAGCGCCTCGGCCAAGGTGGCGACAGGTAGTGCCCGGATGCCCGTCGCCGTGGCCGCCTGGCCGGCCGGCACCAAGGCCGCCGTGAACCCCAGGCGAGCCGCTTCGGCGAGACGTCGGTCCAGGGCGCTCACGCGGCGTACGTCGCCGGACAGCGACACCTCGCCGATTGCACACAGCGTCGGCGGCAACGGGCTGTCGCGTGCCGCCGAGGCCAGCGCGAGCGCGACCGCGAGATCGGCGGCCGGCTCCGTCGCGGACAGGCCGCCCACTGTAGCGGCGTACACCTCCTGATCGCCGAGTCGGAGGCCGGCGTGGCGACCCAGTACCGCGAGCAACATCGCCACCCGGCCAGGGTCGAGGTCGGTGACCGCGCGGCGCGGCGAGCCGCCGGTGCTCGTGCGCGCCACCAGCGCTTGTACCTCGGTGACGAGCGGCCGGCGTCCCTCGATGCTCACCGTGACGCACGTACCGGCGACCGCAGCAGTGCGCTCGGACAGGAACAGCCCGGACGGGTCGGCCAAACCCACGATGCCGTCCTCGTGCATCTCGAAGCAGCCGATCTCGTCGGCGGCGCCGTAGCGGTTCTTGGTGGCCCGGATCAGGCGCAGCGACGAGTGGCGGTCGCCTTCGAAGTGCAGCACGACATCGACCAGGTGCTCGAGTACCCGCGGCCCGGCGAGCTGGCCGTCCTTGGTCACATGACCGACGATCACGATTGCCATGCCGCGTTGTTTGGCGACGGCGATGAGCGCCGCCGCGACGGCGCGGATCTGCGGTACGCCACCGGAGCCACCCTCGACGGAGTCGGTGGAGATCGTCTGGATCGAGTCGACCACAAGCAGTCCGGGCGCCACGTCGTCGACGTGGGTGAGCACGGCGCTGAGGTCGTTCTCGGCGGCCAGGTACAGCCGCTCATGGACGGCGCCAGTGCGTTCGGCGCGTAGCCGCACCTGGGCCGGCGACTCCTCGCCGGTGACGATCAGCGCGCGTTGGCCGCCTGCGGCGAAGCGATGCGCGACGTCAAGGAGCAGCGTGGACTTGCCCACTCCGGGCTCGCCGGCGAGCAGCACCACCGAGCCGGGCACCAGCCCGCCGCCGAGCACCCTGTCGAGCTCGCCCACGCCGGTAGGGCGAGCACGAGCGTCATCCGGATCGAGTTCGCCGATCGGCCGTGCTCGGTGCCGGACGGGGACCGCGCGAGCCGGTGCCGTCCTGGTCGGTGCCATCGTCTCGGCGACGCTGCCCCAGGCCTGGCACTCCGGACAGCGACCCACCCAGCGCGGCGCCGTGGCCCCGCACTCGGCACAGCGATACACACTCGGCTTTACCACGGGACCGGACGTTACGGCGAGGCACCGACAATTTCGGAGACTGATCAACTCTCGGCGGTTGGCGAGATGTTGACGCTCGGCGTGGTGGACGGGCCGGGCACGAGGTGCACGGCGATGCTGAACGTCACCGAGCCGGCCGTCGCGAACTGGAACGTGATCGGGAAGGACTGCGCCGGGAACAGCGCCTGCGTCAGGTTTTGCAGCTGGATCACGGGCTCGCTGTCAGCAAATCCGACGGATGTGGCTTCCCCTCTCGGAAGCCGCAGCGACTGGAGGCCGGCGGACGTCGTGGCGTCCGTCGCGGAGGACGAGTTGGCGAACAGCCGCACACTACCGGCTACAGGTGTCGTCACTCGGACGAGTTGATCATCAGTGCGGCTGTCGTTGACGATGACGAGCTGCAGCGGGGCGTTGGTGCCCTTGGCGTAGCTGCCGACGGGTGGCGGGACGACGGTCACCGCACGTAGCGCCATCGATCCGGCGTCCGCCGCGACGCCATCGACCACGGGCGTCTCTTCCGCGGTCTGCGCGTGCTCCCCGGCAGCGCAGGCGGTCAGCGCCAGCAGGGCTCCGGCGGCAGCAACGCCGACGCGAACGCGGACGGACTGTCTCACCACTGCCTCCTGCTCTTCGCTCAAGAGCTCATCGTCGGGACTCGCTGTCCTTCTCGGCCCTCATGCGACCCTGCGATGCTCGCTCGTCGGCAGCCTAGCGAGCCGCCTGAGGACGCTGACGAGGGGCCGTCCGACGATCTCGCGTTGCGCATCGATGAGGTAACTGCCAGTGGGCAAATCCGGACGTAGCAAACTCTTAGCCGAAGTGCTGCGTGTTACCCTTGAGAAGTGGAAAGGGGCCCGCGCACATGACGTTCAAGGTCGGCGAGACCGTTGTCTATCCCCATCACGGGGCCGCGAAAATCGAAGCTATCGAAGAGCGAACGATCAAGGGCGAAACCAAGATCTACCTAAAGCTGAAGGTTGCCCAGGGGGATCTGACTGTGCTCGTACCGGCTGACAACGCCGAGATCGTCGGTGTTCGTGACGTCGTGGGCCAAGAGGGGCTAGACCGCGTGTTCGAGGTGCTGCGTGCGCCCCACACCGAGGAGCCGACGAACTGGTCGCGTCGCTACAAGGCGAACGGCGAGAAGTTGGCATCCGGCGACGTGAACAAGGTTGCCGAGGTGGTTCGCGACCTTTGGCGGCGCGACAAGGATCGTGGTCTGTCCGCCGGCGAGAAGCGGATGTTGGCGAAGGCCCGGCAGATCCTGGTCAGTGAGCTTGCCCTGGCGGAAGGCACCAATGAGGACAAGGCCGAACTGGTTCTCGATGAGGTGCTCGCCGAGGCAGTCGCCTGAGCGAATCTGATGGAATGGCGGCGATGAGAATCGCCGCCATTCTTGTTGCTGCCGGTATGGGGCAGCGTCTGGGCGCTGATGTGCCCAAGGCGTTCTGCACCGTACGGGGGCGTACGTTGCTTTCTTACGCGCACGCGCGCTTCGCTGCGCATCCCTTGGTCGGTCGCGTGATCGTTGTCGCGCCCGCCGATCGCGTCGAAGACGCGAAGGCCCTGACCGGCTCGGACGTGGTGGCCGGAGGCGCGACGCGGCAGGAGTCTGTCGCCGCCGGGCTTGCGGCGCTGCCCGCCGATATCGACGCGGTGCTCGTACACGACGTGGCGAGGGCGTTCGTCCCCGCTGAGGTGATCGACCGCGTGGTCGCGGCACTTCGCGACGGCGCCGACGCCGTGATCCCGACCCGACCCGTCACCGACACGATCAAGCGGGTGGACGGCGACGGCCGGGTGATCGAGACCGTCGACCGATCGACGCTGGCCGCCGTGCAGACCCCGCAGGGTTTCCGCCGGGAGGTACTGGTCGCTGCTCATGCAGCGGCGGCGGCGCATGTCACCGACGACGCCGGGCTGGTCGAGGCGCTCGGCGGCACTGTCGTGGCCGTCGACGGGGCAGACGAGGCGTTCAAGATCACGCGCCCGTGGGACCTGCTGCTGGCGGAGGCGGTCGCAGCGCGATGCGAGTAGGCATCGGCGTGGACGTCCATGCGATCGAAACCGGCCGGCCCTGCTGGCTTGCCGGACTGCTGTGGCCGGACGTGGACGGCTGCGGCGGTCACTCCGATGGTGACGTGGCCGCGCATGCGGCCTGCGACGCGCTGCTGTCCGCAGCGGGGTTGGGCGATCTCGGCTCGGTGTTCGGCGTGGCCGATCCGCGCTGGGCAGGCGCCTCAGGGGTGACGCTGCTGGGCGAGGTCGCCGACAGGGTGGCGGCAGCCGGCTTCGCGGTCGGCAACGTTGCGGTCCAGGTGATCGGCAATGCGCCGAAGATCGGCCCCCGCCGTGCCGAGGCGGAGGCTGCATTGTCGCGGGCTGCCGGCGCGCCGGTGTCCGTCAGCGCCACTACGTCCGACGGTCTTGGCCTGACCGGACGGGGCGAGGGCATTGCCGCGATCGCCACGGCGCTCATCCAGGAAGCGCGCGACTGAGGTCGTCCCACAGATCGTCGACGTGCTCGATGCCTACGGACATGCGCAGCAGGGATGGCGGCGTGCCGCGCGCGGCGTCCGTGGCGTAGCGGGCGCGGCGTTCGATGAGCGTCTCGACGCCGCCCAGGCTCGTCGCGTGGACGATCAGTTCTACGCGGTGGCAGACCGCCTCGGCGTCCTCGGCGCTGCCGGCCACCTCAAAGGACACCATCGCCCCGTAGCCCTGATGCAGCCGGCTTGCCCGCTCGTGCCACGGATCGCTCGGCAAACCCGGGTAGCGCACTCTGGCCACGCTCGGGTGGGCGGCCAGTCGCTGAGCCAGTTCCAGGGCGTTCGACTGGGCGCGATCCATCCGCAACGCCAGTGTGCGCAGCCCGCGAAGCGCGAGGAAGGCTTCGAGCGCACCCGGCACTGCGCCGGTCATGTCACGGCGCGCCTGCAGTGCGTCGCTGAGTTCGGGCGCTCGGGTGACGAGCACGCCCATGAGCAGATCGGAGTGGCCGGCCAGGTACTTGGTGGCGGAGTGCATGACGATGTCGGCGCCGTAGTCGAGCGGGCGCAGCACTAGCGGCGTATTGAACGTCGAGTCGACGGCGACGAGCGCGCCAGCGGCGTGTGCGGCGTCGATGATCGCCGGCAGATCGGCCACGCCGAGTAAGGGATTTGTCGGCGACTCCAGCCAGACGAGCGCCGCCCCGTCGAGCGCGGCGATCACGGCGTCCGTATCGGTGACGTCCACCTCGCGCACGGTCATCCGGCCGAGCTTCTCCTGCGCAGCGAAGATCGTCCCGGTGAAGTTGTAGCCGTGCTGCGGGACGACGGCCACCGTCCCGGCAGGCTGCCCCTCGACGACCGCAGCGATCGCGGCCATGCCTGATGAGAATGCCCGCGCCTGCCCGCCCTCCAAGGCGCCGACCGCGTCCTCGAACGCCCGGATGGTGTCGCTGCTGCCTTGGCGCAGGTAGTAGTTGTCGTCCGGCCCGTGATGGAACGGGGCGGAGAGCACGATCGGCGTGTTCACCGGTGCGCGATGAGTGCGGGCGGGCCGGCCGCTCGCGACCGCAATCGATTCGGGATGCATAAGACGACGGTATCCAGCCGCCGGGGTGCGACAACCGGGCCAATCGGATACCGGTGCCCCCGTACGATGGCGCGGTGAGTGTGCTGCACATCTACGACACCGCGACCCGGTCGCTGCGGGAGTTCGTCCCGCTCGAGCCCGGCAAGGCGTCGATCTACCTGTGTGGGCTCACCGTGCAGGGACCGCCGCACATCGGCCACGTCCGCAACTGGGTCACCACCGACATCCTGCGCCGATGGCTCACCTACCGCGGCCACCAGGTCACGTTCGTTCGCAACGTCACCGACATCGACGACAAGATCCTGATCAACGCGGCGGAATCGGGCGAGCCGTGGTGGGCGCTGGCGTACCGCAACGAGCGGCAGATTCGTACCGCCGAGGTCGAGCTCGGCTGCCTGCCTCCGACGTACGAGCCGCGGGCTACTGGGCACATCACCGAGATGATCGAGCTGATGCAGCGGCTGGTCGACAAGGGGCTGGCCTACGAGTCCGGCGGCGATGTCTTCTTCGACGTGGCCGCGCTGCCGTCATACGGGTCCCTATCCGGGCAGAAGATCGACGAGATGCAGCCGGCGGGGGACAGCGCCGGCGACGCGCACAAGCGCGATCCGCGCGACTTCGCGTTGTGGAAAGGCCACAAGCCCGACGAGCCGGCGACGGCGTCCTGGCCCACGCCCTGGGGCCGTGGGCGGCCCGGTTGGCACCTCGAGTGCTCGGCGATGGCCACGAAGTACCTGGGGCCTACGTTCGACATCCATGGCGGCGGCCTCGACCTCGTGTTCCCGCATCACGAGAACGAGCTTGCCCAGTCGGTGGGAGCCGGCGACGGGTTCGCCCGCTACTGGATGCACAGTGGGTTGCTCAACCTGAGCGGCGCGAAGATGTCCAAGTCCGTGGGCAACACGCTGGCCGTGACGGAGATCGTCAAGCAGTGGCGGCCGGTTGAGGTGCGCTACTACCTCGGCGCGCCGCACTACCGGTCGGCGGTCGAGTTCTCCGCCGAGGCACTGGACGAAGCGGCGGCCGCGTACCGGCGGATCGAGAACTTCATCGAGCGCGCGGGGGAGACGTCGCCGGCGGCGGAGCTTCCTGCCGCCTTTGTCGAGGCGATGGACAACGACCTGGCCGTCCCGGCCGCGCTCGGCGTCGTCCACTCACGCGTGCGCGACGGCAATGCGGCGCTCGAGCGGGGCGACAGCGCCGCGGTCAAGGCCGCACTCGCCGACGTCCTCGCCATGACGGACGTGCTGGGCATCGACCCGGCGCGGTGGGCCGCGGCGGACACCTCCGACTTGGTGTCCACCGTGGACAGTCTTGTGCAGGTCGCGCTCGAACAGCGCGAGAATGCTCGGCGGCGCAAGGACTTTGCCGCGGCCGACGTGATCCGTGATCAACTCGCAAGTGCCGGTGTGATCGTCGAAGACACGCCGTCCGGCCCGCGATGGACCGTGAAGGGCCACTGATGGCCGGCAACTCGGCGCGGCGCGGTGCGGTGCGCAAGTCCAAGAAGGGCGCCACTGTCGGCACGGGCGGCAAGGGCCGGGCGGCGCTGCGCGGCCGCGGGCCGACACCGCGCGCCGAGGACCGCGCCGGGCATCCGGCCGCGCGCCGGGCGTCTGCGACGAAGGCGCGGCCGCGGCGTGCGGCCGAGGCGCCGGAGCTGCTCGTCGGGCGCAACCCGGTCGCCGAGGCGCTTCGCGCGAGGGTCCCGGCTACCGCCCTCTACGTCGCCCTCGGCATCGACACCGACGAGCGGGTGACCGACGCCGTACGGCTCGCCGGCAAGCGCGGCATCGCGCTGCTCGAGGTGAGCCGCGGTGAGCTGGATCGGATGACGGGCGGCCTGCTCCACCAGGGCATCGCCCTTCAGGTGCCGGCCTTCACGTACACCGAGTTGCCCGATCTGCTGGCCCGGGCTGCCGAGTCGGCGACGGCGCCGTTGCTGGTGGCCATGGATGGGGTGACCGATCCTCGTAACCTTGGCGCGATCGTCCGGTCGGCGGTGGCCTTCGGGGCACAAGGGGTGCTGGTGCCCGCCCGGCGTTCCGCCGGCGTGACGGCAGCGGCTTGGCGCACCTCGGCGGGCACGGCGGCACGAATCCCGATTGCGCAGGTGACCAACCTGGTGCGCGCACTGCGTGACTGCCAGGCCACCGGGCTGTTCGTCGCAGGGTTGTCCGCCGATGGCACGACGCCACTCGACGACTTCGATGCCGCTGACAGCCCGATCGTCGTAGTGGTCGGGTCGGAGGGACGCGGCCTGTCCCGCCTGGTCGGCGAGACCTGCGATATGACCGTCTCGATCCCCATGGCGGGACCTGCCGAGTCACTCAACGCCTCGGTGGCCGCCGCAGTCGCCCTCGCCGAGATCGCCCGCCGCCGCCGCGCGTAGATGCCTCCTCAGCGGGTGCTGAACCTCTCCCAGAGTGCCGTCACCGAGCTGCCGCCACTGGACTGGCTCACCGAGCTGTCCACCCTGGACGTCGGCCACAACCGGCTGACGTCCGTCCCGCAATTGCCCGACCTCGACGGCTATTTGTACCTGCACGACAATGCGCTGCGAGCGCTGCCGGACGCGCTGTGCAATCTGTCCCGGCTGCGCTACCTCAACGTCTCTGCCAACCCGATCCGGGCGCTGCCGGAACGGATCGGCGACATGCGCGGGCTGGTCGAACTGCGTGCCGAACGCTGCGGGCTGACCACGCTGCCCGACTCGATCAGCGGGCTGTCCGCTCTGCACGAGCTGGCGCTGCGTGACAACGCCATCGCCGAACTGCCCGCAGCAGTCGGTGAACTCACCAACCTGCGGCGCCTCGACCTGCGCAACAACGGCATGCGCTCGCTGCCGGCGTCACTCGCCGAGTTGCCGCATCTGGACAAGCTCGACCTGCGCTGGAACCCGGGCCTGAACGCGCCTTGGCTTTCGGCCCTGGAACGCCGTGGGTGCGTCGTCTGGCGCTGAGCGATGTCAGCCGAGGCGCTCGCCGTTCTCAGGGTTGAACGCGTGCTCCTCACCCGTGCGGATCTGGAAGGTGATCGTCTCGCCGACGCGCGGGGGAACCCGCCCGTCGAAGCGCACGACGAACTGCGAGGCGTTGAGTTCGTCCTCCCCGGGGAGGGTGCCGTGCACGAAGGCGTCGGCGCCGAGTTCCTCGACGAGGTTGACGTGCAGCGTCAGGTCATTCGCGTCGCTGGCAACGTGGAACGACTCGGGCCGTACTCCCAGAATGATCTTGCTCAGGTGCGCCGCCGCGGCGGAGTCGAGGATCTCCTTAGACAGTGGGACGACGGCGTTGCCCAGCTTGGCCCCGCCGTTGCTGAGGTCGACCTCGCGCAGGTTCATCGCGGGGGAACCGATGAAGCCCGCGACGAACGCGTTGCCCGGCTTGTCATAGAGATTTCGCGGGGTGTCGACCTGCTGCAGGATGCCGTCCTTGAGCAGGGCCACCCGGTGCCCCATCGTCATCGCCTCGACCTGGTCGTGCGTGACGTAGATGGTCGTGGTGCCGAGTCGGGCCTGGAGCGCGGCAATGTTGGCCCGGGTCTCGACGCGCAGCTTCGCGTCGAGGTTGGACAGCGGCTCGTCCATGAGGAACACGCTCGGCTCGCGCACGATCGCGCGGCCCATGGCGACGCGCTGACGCTGTCCGCCGGAGAGCGCCTTGGGCTTGCGGTCGAGGTACTGCTCGAGGTCGAGCATCTTGGCTGCCTCGCGGACCTTCTCCGCCCGCTCCTGCTTCGGCACGCCCTTGAGCTTGAGCGCGAAACCCA
>JBPYES010000480.1:0-4565 GCA_051984825.1 Jatrophihabitantaceae bacterium | reverse complement strand
TGGGCGATGCTGCGGCCGGTGGCCCGGACGCGCTGTGGTTCAGCCCAGGGCCGGACGACGAGTCGCACGGCCTGGTCGGCGTGCTGCGGGCCGGCTGAGAAGAGCCGGCTCAGGCGAGTAGCTGCCGGACCCCGCGCGCGATGTCGTCCTCAGTAAGCAGCACGGTGTTCGCGGCATCGCCGAGCGGGATGTAGCTGTCGGCGCCGCTGACCCGGGCAATGCGCCCGGCGAAGCGGCGTTCGACGAGCGCGGCGATGATGCCCTCACCGACGCCGCCACTGTGCCGGGTCTCGTCCACAACAAGCACCCGGCCGGTGGCGGCGGCTTCGCGCAGCATGTCGTCGATCGGCAGCGGCATGAGCCAGCGCAGGTCGACGACGCGCAGCGAGATGCCCTCATCGGCGAGCAGGGCGGCAACCCGCAGGCTCATGCGCAGCCCGTTGCCGAACGTGAGCACTGTTACGTCGCGGCCCTGCGTGTGCGTAAGGGCGCTGCCGATCGGGACATGATCGCCGAGTCGGTAGGAGCCGAGCCAACCGCGGTCGCCGGGCACCAGGAGGTCACGTTCGTGGTAGAGCGCGATCGGCTCGAGGAACACGCTGACCTGCCCGTCAAGCGTGGCGGCGGCAAGGCAGGTGCGCAGCATCGGGCCGGCATCGTCGGGACGCGACGGCACCGCAACCACCAGTCCGGGGATGTCGAGGAGCGGGGCAACCCCGTTGTCGTTGTGGAAGTGGCCGCCGAAACCTCGCTGATACGCCAGTCCGGCGATGCGCACCACCATCGGATTGGTGAACGTCCCGTTGGAAAAGAAGCGCAGGCTGGCGGCCTCGCCGCGCAACTGGTCGCCGGCGTTGTGCAGGTAGGCGAGGTACTGGATTTCCGGGACGGGCAGCAGCCCGCTGACGCCCATGCCGAGGCCGAGCCCCAGGATCGCCTGCTCGTCCAGCAGCGTGTCGAAGACCCGGGTGGCCCGGAACCGGTGGGCCAGCCCGCGGGTGACCCCGTACACGCCGCCTTTGACGCCGACGTCCTCACCGAAGACGAGCATCTCCGGGCGTGCCGCGAGCGCATCGGTCAGCGCGGCGTTGATGCTCTGCGCCAGGGTGAGTTCGCCCTGCTGCTCGGGCACCCGCCCGGAGAACGCCGCGCGGCGCGCGTCGGCGTCGGCGTAACGCCCCGCCTCTGCCGCGATCGCCGCGGGCCGGCGTGGCGCCAACGGCTCGACCACAGTGCGGGCCGAGACGTGCCCGCGTACGCCGAGCAGGTCCTCGCCGATGGAGCGCACCAGCTGGCCGATCTCGTCGTAGCGACCGGCGAGGTCAGGAAGCCCGATGCGCCGGGCGAGCGCGACGAGTGGGTCGCGGGCGAAGTCGGCGCTGATCGCCGGTGTGCGCCGGTACCCGGTCTCGACGTCGGTGCCGGCGTGGCCCATGAACCGCACCATGCGCACGTGCAGCAGCGCCGGTCGCCGCATGGTGCGCACATACGAGGCTGCGAGGGCCGCGGTGGCCCGCAGCGCGTCCGGGTCGTCACCGTCGACGACCAGGTATTCGATGCCGGGGCGGCGGGCGGCCTCGGCGACCCAGCCCTCGGGCGTCGGCACCGAGATGCCGAGGCCGTTGTCCTCGCAGACGAGCAGTAACGGCAGCGCCAGCCCCTGCCGCACGGTGTATCCAGCGGTGTTGAGCGCGCCGGCCGCCGTCGAGTGGTTCACGCTGGCGTCGCCGAAGCTCACCACCGCGAGCGCGTCCGCCGGCCAGCGCACCGGGACGCCCAGCCGCTTGGAGCGTCCGATCGCGAACGCGACGCCTACCGCGCGCGGCAGGTGTGAGGCGATCGTGGATGTTTGCGGGATGATCGCGAGATCCGGGTTGCCGAACACCTTGTGGCGCCCGCCCGACGCCGGATCCTCCAAGGCGCCCATCATCCCCAACAGGATGTCGCGCAGCCCGTCCTCGAGCTTGCGGCCCGCCTGGTGCGAGCGGGCGAGGTAGAACGCCCCGGACCGGTAGTGCAGCAGCGCCGGGTCCGTCGGGCGCAGCACCCCGGCGACCAGCGCATTCGACTCGTGCCCCGCCGAGCCGATCGTGTAGAAGCCGTGCCCGCGTTCCCGCAGCCGGCGCGCCTCGACATCGATGTGCCGGCTGCCGGCCATGGCATCGAACAGGGCCAGCAGTTCGTCGGATTCCGATCGATCCGGCCGGGCAGGGATGGCGGCGAGGGCCTGGCGGGTTCGCGTGTCCAGGTCGTCGTGGGGCGAGCTCACGCAGGAATCATGCCCTTCCGGCGCGGCGACCGGGCCCGGGAGGTCAGCTGGCGGCAGACACTCGCAGGGCAGCCCGGGCGCGCAGTCGCTCGAGCTTGGTCGCGTCGGCGGGGCTTGCCGGGAGGTATACGACCATGCGGCTCTCGAGCATCCCGGTGACCGCGAAGCTCGAGGTATGCACGCTTACAACCCCGAAGGGGTCGCCGGCGAACGACTTCACCTGAGGCATGGGCGCCGCCACCTGGTGGCTGGCCCACATCGCGGCGAAGTCGTCGCTCTCGGCCGAGAGCCGTTCGACGAAGTCGCGCCACTCGGGCTCGCCGACGTGCCGCGCGTAGTTGGCCCGCGTGATCGCGACCATGTGCGGCAGCAGGCCGTCGGTCTGCACCGGGCAGTTGCCCATCGCGAAGATCTGCCAGAGCGCGTTGCGTTCGATGCCATTCGCCGCGGCCATGGGAGGGAACAGAGCCGCGTACGACTCGTTGCAGGCCAGCAGGTCGTATTTGCCGCTGTAGACGCAGGCGGGGTTGGGTTCGAGCGCGTCGAGGACGGGCAGCACCTCGTCGGGCAACGTACCGGCGTCGTGCGCCTTCGGCACGCCCGGGACGTCGGCCAGTCGGTAGAGATGCCATCGCTCGGCCGGGCCGAGCTTGAGGACCCGGGCGATCGCATCGAGCACCTGCACGCTCGCGTTGATCGGACGGCCTTGTTCGAGCCACGTGTACCAGGTGACGCCCACACCGGCTAGCTGCGCCAGCTCCTCGCGACGCAGTCCCGGCGTGCGCCGGCGGGCCCCCGGTGCGAGACCGACGTCCTGTGGGTGGACCCGCTCGCGGCGGGTGCGCAGGAACGACGCCAGCTCCTCGCGGCGCTCCTTCAGGTAGCTGCCCTCGACCACGAGTCAAGTAGATCGCCCGCCACCGACAACGGGCCAGCGGTTATTGGCGGTACCAGGATGGACGCATGCCGCGCTATGTGCTGACCCTGGTGTGCCCCGACCGGATCGGAATCGTGCATGCCGTGTCCGGGTTCCTGGCCGAGCGGCACTGCAACATCCTGGACAGCCAGCAGTTCGGCGACCCGGCTACCGGCAAGTTCTTCATGCGCGTGCACCTCGAGGGGGAGGCCGGCGACTTCTCGTCGGTCGCCGCCGACTACGGCATGGACTGGGAGCTTGCCGATGAGGCGGCGCGCTCCCGGATCCTGGTACTGGTGTCCCGCGAAGGACACTGCCTCAACGACCTGCTCTACCGCTGGCGGATCGGCGCCCTTTCCGGCGACATCGCGGGCATCGTGTCCAACCACCCCGACTTCGAGCCGCTGGCCGCGGCGTACGGCGTGCCGTACCACCATCTGCCGGTTACGGCGGAGAACCGGGTGCGACAGGAGGCGGCGCTGCTCGAATTGGTGGACCGCTACGACGTCGGCCTCGTGGTGCTCGCCCGGTACATGCAGGTGCTCTCGGAACGGCTGTGCGCACAGTTGTCCGGGCGAATCATCAACATCCATCACTCGTTCCTGCCCAGCTTCAAGGGCGCTCACCCCTATCAGCAGGCCTACGACCGTGGCGTGAAGCTGATCGGCGCAACGGCGCACTACGTCACCGCCGACCTCGACGAGGGGCCGATCATCGAACAGGAGACGGCCCGGGTCGACCACACGCTGACGCCCGAACAGATCGCCGGCGTGGGTCGCGACCTCGAGGCGGTGGCGCTCGCCCGCGCAGTGCAGTGGCACGTCGAGCACCGCATCCTGCCCAACGGCGCCAAGACGGTTGTGTTCCGCTAGGGCGGCAGCCCGCCCGAGCACGGAGTGGTAGTGGCAGTACCAGGATCAGCGGGCTCTAATCACCCGCGCCGGAAAGTGGTCACGGTCGAAATGTGAGCGACTCGGCCGGAAAACTGTCAGACCCCAAAGGCACGGTCAGTGGCGTGACAACCGCAGCAGCCGTACTGCCTCGTCCGCGAGTCGCGGCCACCGTCCGTCCCGGCGCCGTGCTTGCCGTGCTGCTGGTCGGCCAGTTCATGGCCATCCTCGACGTCTCGATCGTGAACGTCGCCGCGCCCACAGTGCGTGCCGACCTCTCCGCGTCGGGCGCCGGCCTGCAGATGGTGGTCGCCGGCTACATCATCAGCTACGCCGTGCTCCTCATCACCGGCGCGCGTATCGGCGATCGGATCGGCCACGGCCGGGCGTTCCGGGCCGGGTTGGCCGGGTTCACGGTCGCCTCCCTCGCCTGCGGGCTTGCGACGAGCACCGCGACACTCGTGACATTCCGGCTGATCCAGGGCGCGGC
>JBPYES010000479.1:0-12985 GCA_051984825.1 Jatrophihabitantaceae bacterium | reverse complement strand
CGGCGGCGAGGGCGGCATCACCGCGAAGCCGCGCGAGCGAGGCGCGCAGGAACGCGATCCCTGCGGGGATATTGGCCAGCACGCTGTTAGCCCGCCCGGTCGGCGCCTCATACGGTTCGTCGCCGCTGGCCGCAACGGCGCGCTCGGCGTCATCGAGCAGCGCCTCGAGCGCTTCCACCTGGAAGCCCTGGGCGGCACCGTACGCCTGGGCCAGACACAGGCGGGGACGGTCGCGTATTGATTCCGCCGGCAGCGCCGAAAGCCAGCGGCGCAGGGTCACCCCCTCGCTGCGGCCGAGCAGTGCCTCGACATGCCGCTCCACCAGCCGGGCCGCCCAGGCGGCGTCCCCGGCCGTCAGCGCGTGCCGCACCGCGTCATCGGCCAGGTCGTGCTCCTCGCACCAGGCGGCCGCGGCCCGGTGCAGTGCCGGCACCCGGCCGGGATGCTCAGCCGGCAGCCGGGCGCGCAGCAGATCGGCGAACAGGTGGTGGTAGCGCCACCAGCCGCGCACCTCATCCAGCGGCACCAGGAATAGGCCCGCACGCTCGATGTCGGCCAGCATCGCCTGGCTGCCGGCCCGGCCGGTGACCGCGTCACACAGTTCTGCCGACAAACGCTCCAGCACCGAGGTCTCCAGCAGGAACTCACGCACCTGCGCGGGCTGGCTGTCCAGGACCTCATCAGTCAAGTAATCCAGGACGAAGCGGTGGCTGCCGCTGAACGCCGCTGCAAACGCGGCCGGATCCGCGTGCCCGCGCAGCGACAATCCGGCCAGCTGCAACCCCGCCGCCCACCCCTCGGTGCGGTCCAGCAGCGCCGCCACTGCCACCGTCGGCAGACCCGGCCCCGCCGCCTCACCCAGCAGCGCGGCCGCCTCCTCACCGGTGAAGCGCAGCTCGGCGGCGCGCAACTCAGCGAGCTGGCCCCGGGCCCTCAGCCGCGCCAGCGGCAGCGGCGGGTCAGCCCGGCCGGACACCACCACCCGCAGAGCCGGCGGCAGATTCTCCAGCAAGACCGCGACCGACTCGTGCACCGGCGTGGAATCGACCAGGTGAGAGTCGTCCAGGACCAGCAGCATCTCCTCCGGGCCGGGATCGGCGGCCAGCTCATTGATCAGGGCCGTCACCAAGCCCTCAAAAGAATGCGAGGGCGGTGGGCCGAGCAGCGGGCCTACCCGCGCAGCCAGCCCCGGCCGGGCGCGGTCCAGCGCCGCCACCACGTAACGCCAGAATCGCGCCGGGTCGCCGTCGCCTTCATCAAGACCCAGCCACGCCACCCGCCGCCCGCCAGTGCGGGCCCAATCAGCCAGCAGCGCCGACTTGCCGAATCCCGCCGGAGCGCACACCAGCACCCGCCCCCGCGCCGCGCCCTCGCCCAGCGCCTGCACCAGACGCGGACGCGGCACAAAACCCGGCTGCGGCCGGGGCACATGCAGCTTGGTCGTCAGCAGCACATCCTGTCCCGACATGGCAATCCGCGCCGCGGCCGCCACAGTCGGGTCAGCCACCGGTGACCCACCGCCGAGGCCAGTCAGCTCATGGCGCGAAAGCCCGCCGCTGTCAGTCATCCGGCGCCTCCACCCGGACCCGCGGCGGATGGAGCGCCCGTCATTGAGGCTGTCAGCCTGACACCCTGCACGGAGCCGAAAAACAGGAAGCTAGCGAACGCACTATTTCGCCGGGCACGTTTCATCCGGCCGGCCGGCAGCAGTTCAGCTGCTACCGCCCCGAACGCTTCGACCTGACGCAACCCCACACCAGGACGGTAACCCGCCCGGCAGCGCGGGCGGGCCGCCGAACTGCTCACCCACTCGAAGATCATTCTCAGCGGGGATCCCGCCAAGGCCGCGCTCCGCCGCATCATTGCCCGCGGCGAGGCCGGCAGTGTACGGCCGGGCAGAAAACCCGGCCAGCCCGGACCGAGATGCCCCCGAATCGGCGCGCCGATCAGCGCAAGACTCCACTCCCACGCCACTTTCGGGTGACGCCGGCCCGTGCCGCCGCTCCTACCGTCCACAGATGACAGAAACAGAACCAGCAGGAAGGAAACGAATGGCCGCCCTCAGGCGCGCCCGTGTACGGCAAGGACCCAGCAAGCCTGTGCTGCGGGCGCAATCCGCACCGCCGGGCATGGCACACTCTGCCGCTCCAGTCGAGCGCAGGCTGGAGCCGAAGTGACCACCTCCAGCGGGCCCGCCCACTACGAGATCCGCGTGACAGGTGTCCTGGACAGCCGGTGGGCCACCTCGTTCAGCGGCCTGCACATCAGCGGCCAGGACGAGGAAACCGTGATCAGCGGCCTGCTCGCTGACCAGCCCGCACTGCACGGGCTCCTGACCAGAATCCGCGACCTCGGGCTCAGCCTGATCTCCGTACGTCGGCTAGACACCGGCCAGGCCCAAACCAGGCACCATGATCAGACCTAACCCCCGCCGCAGCCGAGTCCCGGCAGCCCGCCGTCACGTCAGGACGACGACACCGGCACCGACGATTGCCACACACCGGCCGGCAACATCTGGCGCCCGCGCCGAGCCGGGCAGCGACGCACCCGACGGCCCGTCCGCCTCGGCCACCACAACGCGCCCGGAGCCAGCACTCGCGGCCAGAACAGCACGATCAGCAAACGTGGAGGAAGGCATGACCGAGTTCCAGATCGCCGGTAAGGTGACCGGGCTGACCGCGACCGCCGAGGAGGTGGTCGCCGCCCGGCCCGAGCGGGTGTGGGACCTGGTCGCAGACATCACCCGGGTCGGCGCGTGGAGCCCGGAATGCATCCGGGCGACCTGGCTCGGCGAACCCGGCCGGCCGCAGCCCGGCGCCAGATTCGTCGGGCACAACCGGCTCCCGAACGGCTTCGAGTACCAGGTGACATGTGTGGTCACCGAGGCGAACCGGCCCCGCGCCTTCGCCTGGGTCGTCCTGGATGACAGCGGTGACCCCGCCCGCCCCTCGTCATCGTGGCGGTACCAGATCGACCCGCTCCCCGGCGGCGGCAGCAGGGTCCAGCAGCGCTTCACCCACGGACCCGGCGCCAGCTACCTGCGGGCAACCACGGCGAAGGCGCCGGACCGGGCCGCTGAAATCATCGCCGCCAGGCGGGACGGGCTGCGGGCCAACATGGGCGCCACTCTGCATGCGATGAAGGCCGCCGCGGAATCCACTCACCCCACCGGCGGCGGCCCACGGTAGTGCGCATCCGGGCAAGGCTGCCTGGCGCTGTCAACGTGAACTGGCCCTGGGTTTGACGTCGCCAGAGGGTCGGTTTCGGCCGTCGTTGACAGGGTCATCGGTCACGGTGAGCAACCGTTGGGGGAGTTTGTCCCGCGGAGGCCATTCGGCGCCTGGACGTCCTACGGTTGGGCGGTTGCCGATACAGGACCTCGCGGCCCGTGACATCGCTGCGGGTGACGTGGTGCGACTCGACGACACGCAAGCGCAGCTGGTGGAGCGCGCGGCGCACGTCGACGGCCGGGTCTTGCTGCAGCTGCGGCCGGTTGGTCTGGAGGTGTCGGAGACCAGTCGCGCCACGCTGCCTAAGGACAGGCTGGTAAGTCGCCTCGGCCCTGCCGCGAGTGAGCCGTGCGGAGTCTCACGTGCGTGCGCGCCGGCCGATCTTTGAGCTGTGGCAGCTGATGACTGAGCGGTCCAAACAGGAAGAGATCAAGCCGCGCACGCCGTCTTCTTCCATGACAGCCCGACTGCCACTACCGAATGCCTACACGAGCGCCGTAGTCCCTGTAGGCCGGTGTGCTTCGTAGTCGAGTCCCGAGAATTCGGGGCTCCACGGGGTTCTCCTTGGGGTCGTGAGCGACGTTCAAGCCGACCATATCGGTGATCGGGTGCATGCTCGGTGCGCCTCGCTTGTGTGTCGGGCCGGTTTGGTACTCAAGTGCCGGTAACCAGCCCCGGCGAGATCACGTCGCTCAGTAGCTGGAGCTCGCCGACTTTCACGCTCATGCCGAGATCCGGTCGTCGGTGGCATATTCTGACAGTGTCGGGGCGGGGCCGAAGACAGAGGTGCCCACGTGGTTGGCATGTCAGGGTCGAGCGAGCCGGCCCAGCGGGATACGAGAACAACAGATGCGCAGCGCCGGTCGCAGGAGTTGGAAGCACAGCGCTCGCGTCTTCACGAGCGCGTGCTGGAGACTGCTGCGTTGGTGCGCCGCTCACATCAGCACACCGCTGAAACGATGGCGAGGCTCGCGGCGACCGGCCCCGCCAAGCACGCGGCGCGTCGCCGCCGGGCGGCTGAGTGGTCACGCAAGCTCGCTGACGAGGAAACGCGCCAGATCGCCATGCTCAGCGCCCGAGACTCCGGCTACGAGAGCTGCTAGCCGCAGGGCGGCTCGGTGGGCTCGCTTTACAGGAGTTCGGCCCGGCCCGAGACTGGCAGGCGTGGCGCCACCCGGAGGGTCCGGCTGGCATCGTGCGCGAGCCAGCGACGCACGAGCAGTCTCTGCCGACCAGCTCTCGCGCGCGAAAACCTTGGCGTACCAGGCAGAGCTGCTTCGTTCGCGGGCGTCGGTCTTGAGCGGTCAGCCACCACAAAGGGCCTACGCCGGTTCATGGCACATATCAAAGATCATCTACTCGACACAGTTGCAGGCGTGGGAGCGTTACGCGCGCGGGCTTAGGGCCTGCTGGCGGCAAAGCTCGCAACGACTCGTGGAGGCTCGGCAGACCAGCGAGGTGCTGAAGGCCCAACTCCAGTCCATCCGGATGCTTCTGGAGCAATGTGAGCGACAAACGCGACGTGGCACTCGCCGAATTGGTTCAGCTCAACACGGAAATCCAAGCCTCCTACAGCCAAATCCCCACCGCGTAGCACTAACCCCTTCAGGCGAACCACTTCGGCCATGGGTGGCTAACCTCTCACCGATCGCAGCGCGACCAGTTGACCCCCGCCCGCATGTTCCACACCCGGCAGTCGCCACGACTACTAACGCACGCACATGCCTGCGGGTTCAGGCGATCAACGCAACACCTCGGCTACTGTAGATGCCGTAGCCGGAAAGGCGACCATCACGGCGCGGACCCCACGGACGATAAGCTGCGCGGCTCCAGCCGCCGGGCCGCGCACCAGCCCAGGTAGCTGCGTAGATCCGACGCGGTGTCCATCCGCGATTGCCCTTGTAGCGGGCCAGATGCGCGGCCACGGCACGGTTCAATTGATCGACAACCGGTCGGTACTGCCGGAGGTGGCCGGCGCCATCGTCAGGGTCTCCATGGCAACTTGCCGCCTGTACGCGTACCGACCGATCAAGGTCACGCGACGACCAAGCCGCACGCCTATATGCGCGAGGGGCGGCGGAGTCGGACGTTTGATTGGTCCTGCTTGTTGTGGACCGTCCACCAGCAGACGGACGGAAGGACCCGGCTGGCCCGTGACACCCGATACCCCTAGCCGGTATCGGGGTCCTTCGGAGTGCGCGGGCGCGGTCGAAGGTCCCTACCGACCGGGCGGTGCCGTCGCGACAGTGGTGATGACGGGGACGCAGAGATCAGCGACCATCGCGGTCCGGGGCAGCTGAGGAGGAGATCACCGTGATGTATTGGTACGGCGATAACATGAGCGGCTGGGGATGGGGGCTGATGGCCGTCGGCACCATCACCTTCTGGGCGCTGGTGATCGTCGGGATCGTGCTACTGGTCCGCTACGTCGGGCGATCCGGCGAGCTGCCGAGCATCCACACCGGAACAACTGCTCGCTGAGCGGTTCGCCCGCGGCGAGATCGACCAGGACGAGTATCGCGATCGACTCGCCACTCTGCGCGGGCAGCTGAAGACACGAGCGCCCCAGTAGGTCGACCATGTGAGATTGGCACGCAGGCGGCCAGCGAGAATTGCGTCGGCCACGTGCTGAACAGGCCCGATTCGACTACGCAACCATCGACATGGTGGCGTAGAGCCAGCGGCATGCGCGCACCCTACGGACGGCGGTGAGCCTTCGGAGCGCTGGCATGCTTGCGGGATGCATCAGATCAGCGGAGTGCGCGATCCTGCTGCCGCGTTTCCCCTGCCGGTGGTCGTCGATGACGCCGCTGAGCGTCGGCAGGCCAACCAAGCGGTCGCGTGGAGTGCTGTCGGCTTGGCGGCCACTGGCTTGATCGAGTTAGCGCTGGCGTTGTTGTCGGGGTCGGTGGGGCTGCTCGGCGATGCCCTGCACAACCTGTCCGATGTGTCCACCAGCTTGGTGGTGTTCCTCGGTTTTCGGATCTCGCGGCGCGTCGCCACCGAGCGCTACCCCTATGGCTATGAACGCGCCGAAGACCTCGCCGGCGTTGGCATTGCGATCGTGATCTGGGCCAGCGCAGTCTTTGCCGGAGTCGAAAGCGTGCACAAGCTGCTGGAACACGGCACCACCAGCCACGTTGGTTGGGGCATCGCCGGGGCCGCGGTGGGCATCGCCGGTAACCAGCTCGTCGCCCGCTACAAGCTGCGTGTCGGCCGCCGCATCAACTCCGCCACGTTGATCGCCGATGCCAAACATTCCTGGCTCGACGCGCTGTCCTCCGCCGGAGCCCTGCTCGGCTTAGTCGGCGTCCTCGCCGGCGCCCGGTGGGCCGACCCGGTCGCCGGGCTGGTCATCACGATGTTCATCTGCCACGTCGGCTGGGAAGTCACCACCGACGTCACGCACCGGCTGATGGACGGCGTCGATCCCGAGATCATCGCAATCGCCGAGAAGACAGCCATGGGCATCGACGGCATCCGCCACGCGCACGCCCGTGCCCGCTGGACAGGCCGCACGCTTCGCCTCGACATTGAAGCCTGGGTCGACGCCGACACCAGTGCCGCCACCAGCGACGCCCTCGGCCGTCACGCCGCCGACCTCATCGCTCAAGAACTGCCAGAGGTTCGCAGTCTCACCTGGGCCACCCGGGCCGTCTAGACACCCCGCGATTCGATACCACAGCTTCGCTGATGGCGAAATGAACGGTCCGCAAATCGGCATGGGCGCGCATGTCAGAGTGCGATCTACTGATCGATCTGGGGCCGCGACGCGCCACAAAGTTGCCGCCCGCGACCTGCACTGGACCGGCGGTCGATGCGCGCGGCTCCGCTCAGGCTGCGTGGGCCGCGTGCGCCGTCTCCTGCCGTTTGCGGCGGACTGCCACTACCGCGAAGGCACACGAGCGCCGTAGCTCCGGTAGGCCCGTGTGCTTCGTAGTCGAGTCCCGAGAATCCGGGGCTCCACGTCGATCTCCTGGGCTCGTCAGCGAACTTCAGCCCGACCTTAGCGGCGTTCCGAGGTAGGCCCGGGGAGCCTCGCGGGTGTCGGGCTCGGTTTGTGTACTCGACCGGTAGAAGAAGTCGAACCCGGACCCCCGGCTGCTCCGGGTACAGGTGGCATCCTTGCGAGTCGACCCCGGCTGCAGAGCCGGCGGTGTCAGCGGCGCGGGCATGTCCTGGATGAGGTGAGCGGCACAGGTGGTGTGGATCGACGCTGTGCGCGCGGACCAGCCGCCGAATTCACGCACATGCCGATGAGCGAGCGGTGCGAAGCAAACTACCGCCCAGGTTCAGGGCGGGTGGGACCAACCGGGTGCCGAGGTTGAAGGCGGGATGGCCGCTCCCGCCGGCCGACCCCATGTGTGGTGATCAGGAACTCGTCATGGCTGGGCGGGCTTGGTGGCGATGACGTAGCGCATGACGTTGTTCTGGCGGAGAGCGCCGTCAGGTTTGCGGTCGGCCTCGAGGACGTCGTGCAGGACGGTCCGGACCGCGTCCTCGCCAGCCAATTCGATCATGCGCTGCAGGGGTCCGGCGGAGCTGTGGTCGCGCCAGGCGTGGTCGTGGTCGTCGAACTCGATGACGAACTCGACCTCGCGGCCGCCGCGGACGGTCAGGTCGGCCTTGGTGAGCAGGTCTTCGACTACTTTGTCGTCGCTGACGGCCAGTGGCGCGGGCGTGCCGGGTGGCGGCGGCGCGAGGGAACGCAGTCGGCCGAACAGTGCCTCGGTCTCGCAGCGTGCGGGGTTGCCCCAGATGCCGACGGCTACGTGTCCGTCGGGCTTGCAGACGCGGGCGAGTTCCTCGACTGCGTGCGCTGGGTCGACGGCGTACTGGATCGAGTTGAACGCGGTGACGATGTCGTAGCTGTCGTCGGGCTGGTCGAGGGACTCGATGTCCCCGACGGTGAAGTCAGCGCCGGGAGTGCGCCGACGCGCGAACTCGAGCAAGCCCTCGGACGCGTCGATGCCGCACGCACGGGCGCCGGCGCGTGTGGCGAGTTCGACGACCAGGCCGGCGCCGCACCCGGCGTCGAGCAAGCTCGTGCCCGCCAGTGGCGCGAGCGCGGCCAGCGTTGCTTCGTAGAGCGGCGTCATGCGCCGTTCCATACCGTCGGCCCAGGTGGGTGCGTGTCGTCCCCAGAGCTGGCCTTGCAGCTGTGCTGATCCCATGTCTCCTCCTTGGTAGGTGTCGGGACCACGGTCATCGCTCATCCGCGGCCGCCACATCCGGGTTGATCACGGATCCGGGGAGCACACTGACGCCGTGACCGCCGTGCTTTCTGCCCGCGAGGCCGAGGTTTGGGCGCTACTGAGCACCCCGATGACCTACGCGGAGATCGGCGCGCGGCTGTTCATCTCGCCTCGGACGGTCGAGAGCCACGTCAACTCGCTGCGCAACAAGCTCGACGCCTCCGACCGACGTGAGCTCGCTCGGTTGTGGGCCGAGCGGCGGCAGGACGCCGGAATGCCGGCCGAGCTGTCGTCCTTTGTCGGACGCGAGGCCGAGTTGGCGGAGACCGCACTGGCCTTGGCGCAAGCGCGGCTGGTGAGCCTGGTCGGTCCGGGCGGCGCGGGCAAGACCCGGCTCGCCATCCGCGCGGCGCGCGGGTGGACGGACGCGTCGGGCGGCCGGTGCGTGTACGCCGACCTTGTCCCGCTGCCGCCGGGCGCGGCCGTCACCGCCTTCGTCGCGGCCGCGTGCCAGGCCGCTGTCACCGGCCGCGCCGAAACGGCGATCGCTGCCCGGCTCGTCGGAGGACCGGTGCTGCTTGTGCTGGACAACGCCGAGCACGTCCTCGACTCGTCCGCCCGGGTCGTGGAAGAGCTGCTGACCCAGTGCCCGGAACTACGTGTGCTCGTCACGTCGCGCATCCGGCTCGTCCTGCCGTTCGAGCGGGTGTTGACGGTGGGTGGGCTCGCGCCAGGCGTCGACGGAGACGCGGTGCGCCTGTTCCACGAGCGCGCGCGAGCAACCGCAGCGGACCCACGACGAGTCGAGGCCATCTGCGCGGCTCTGGGCGGACTGCCCCTCGCGATCGAGCTCGCCGCGGCCCGGTTGGGCGCGCTCGGCGTGGACGGGCTCGAGGAATCGCTGACGCGGCAACTCGACGTCCTGCAGGGCGGCGCGCGATTGTCGGACCGGCACCGTTCACTGAGCAGCACGATCGCGTGGAGCTTCCACCTTCTCAAGTCCGTGGAACGGGACGCGCTCGCCGGGGTAAGCGTGTTCGCGGAGCCGTTCACGATCTCTGCCGCTGAGGCGGTGCTCGCAGCTCCGGTCGGGCCGAGCATCGCAACGCTGTGCGAGCACAGCCTGCTCCAGGTCGAGGACCACGAGTCCCAGACCTACTACCGGGCCCTCGAAGCCGTCCGCGAGTTCGGCCGCCGCCAACTCAGCGACGCCGAGGCGTCCGAGCTCGCGTTGCGCCACGCCCGGTGGGCCGTCGACGACGGGTCGGCTGCCGAACAACGCAGCGCCGCGGAATGGTCGACGCGAACGGCTGGGCAGGCTGAATTGGCGCACGAACTTTGGCATTCGTTGGCCGGTCGGTGCTTCCGCGAGGGTCGACTGCGTGACGCGCAGGCCGCGTACGAGCGCGATGCCGACATCACCACCGCAGTCGACCGAGCCCGCGCCCTGGTGGACGCCGCTGCGGTCGCACGGTGTCGGGTGCTCGGCGAGGAAGCGACCAGGCTGGACCTGCTGGCCGTCGACGCGCTGCTCGACGCCGACGAAGCGACGAGTGCCGCCGAAGCACTCGCCCGCATCGCCGACCACGCCGTCCGCTTCGTCGGGATGTTCGCCGACCCGCTCGCGGCTGCCGACGTCGACAGTCTCCTCGATCGCGCGCACAGCCTTGCGGGCACCGACCCAGTGGCCAACGCAGCATTGGCAGTCGCCCACGTACAGCAGGCGGCGAGTCGGACCAGCGATCCTGTACGCCGTGCGCGCGCAACCCTCGAAGGGGCCGAGGCTGCGGGTGCGCCGCAGTGGGTAAGCGGCGCGATTGATGCGCTGTGCGTCGCGCTCGTGGAATCCGGTGAGATCGCCGAAGCGGCCCAGCTGAGCGTCGAACGGGCGGAACTGATCGCCGGAGCGGCCGACGACCCCCGCTTCGCGCTGGAGATCAAGGACGCGCTGCACACTGGCGCCCAGATCCTCGCCGGCGCCGGGCGGCTGCCCGAGGCGCTCGACGTGGCCCAACGGCACCTGCGCATGCCGTTCCTGCGCGCCGAACCGGACCTTGCCAGCGAAGAGCTGTTCGCACCGGCCGCCCTCAGCGGCGAGTGGGGAACCGCCCTCGAACATGTCGAGGACTACCTGTCGGCGTGGCACCGTGCCAGCAGCGCCTTCGTGCCCGGCCGGGTGATGGGCCCGCTCTCAATCGCGCTCATCCATCGCCTTCGCGACGATGAGGACGAGCACGCCCGATGGCGGGAGGTGGCGCAGCGGATGCGGGGCGAGGCGGCCCCGAGCGCGTATGGCGCGGTGTTCGACGCACTCGGCCGGCTGCACGTCGGGGAAGTCAGCGCGGCAGCCGAGATCCTGGACGACCGTCCACATGGCGGCTTCTACGGACGGCTCTTCCGCGAATGGGCGCTCGCGCTTCGCTTCGAAGCTGCTGTCCTGCGCGGCGAGCAGACACCGGAACCCCATCTCAGCGCCAACCCGGTCGCCCGGGTCATCGTCGAGCGAGCCCGCGCGCTACGCGAGGCGGACGCGGATGCCGTGCTCGCCACACGGGAGGGCTTCTCGAAGCTGGGCTGTCCATACCAAGCCGACCGCACCGTCAGACTCGCGATGCGGATCTGAGCGGCGGTGCAAGCCAGGCTCCAACGAGGGAGGTCGCGATCACCAGACAGCCCGACCCTGGCCGCCGATAGTGCGCTGACCTGCCGATGATCGTGTGGATCGCGTGTCGTATGTAGATGCGATGGCTCGCATAGTTTGCTGGTCTCGTGGCCGCAAGCGCGGCTGCCGGCTGGACAAGTAGGGTGCGACGAGGACGAGGTACGGGTCGGCGGTCACCGACGGATGCGGTAGCGGATGTGAGTGGCGTCTGGCGTGTCAATGACGCGAACGATCTCTAATTCGACGCGCGTCCCCAACACGTCGAACAGTCGACGACCTTCACCGAACAGGACCGGGACTTGGTGAATCTGCAACTCGTCAAGCACGCCCGCTTCGAGCGCGTGTTGTGCCGTATACGCGCCGTGAACCAGCACGTTCCGGTCTGCCGCGGCGACCTTGGCTTTCGTCATGGCGCTGACGATCCCATCGGTTACGTACGTTACCAGCGGATAGTTCGCCACCTGGGGAGGCGGCGGGCGGTGGCTGACCACCACGATCGGGACGCCGTGATGATGGCCGTTGTAGTGATCGACCTGTTCCGCGGTACGCCGACCCGCCAGCACCGCACCGGTCGCGTTCATCTCGTCGTAGAGTTCTCCGGCTGCTCCGGGCGGGCGGGGCTGCCCGTCCGCGGCGGAGAGCCAGTCGTGCAGCCGCCCGAAGCCGTCGCCGCCGGGGTTACCTGGGTCGTCGTTCGGACCCGCGATGAATCCGTCAAGTGACATGGACATGTACAGCACTGATGCCGACTTTTGCATGGCGCACAAGCTACTTCGCGGCCGAACCGGTGTATTGAACGAAAACGACAACTAGTGGTCGCGGGGCGGGTGTCGCTCGAAGGCGGATGAGATCGACCAGTGGGCACCCTGGATCTGCGCGGGCGTCTGCCCCATGAATCGCTTCACGGACCGGATCAGGTGCGCCTGGTCGGCGTAGCCGAGCGAGAGAACGACGTCGGCAGACTTCACGCCCTTGCCGAGCGCCTCCACGGCCGCCTCCGCCCGTGCGATTTGCTTGATCGTGCGGCGCGTTAGGCCGGTCGCGCGCGCCACGCGGCGCTGGAGCGTCCGCGTCGAGACTCCTTCGACGTCGGACCGACACGCGTCGGCACTGACCGCGTCGTGGACGACGATGCCTCGACGCACCAAACGATCGACGAACGCGTCGACGTTGTCGGGAGTGGGGATCTCCCACCGGGACCCGTCGAGCCAGACCGAGTTCCGCGTCGCAGCGGGCAGCGCAACGGCACCGTCGACCAGACGGGCAAGCGGCACCGCTGGCATGAACGTTCCCAGCTTGAACACGATCCCGAAGAACTCGGTGTCCGCAGGAATCGCCGTAACCGCCGCCCTTGTCTCCGGGCCCCGGAGCGTGAGCCGCCGGCCGTCGTTCTGAGTTGTGACCACGATGTGCCAGTGGCTGGTAGCGATCGAAATGAACTCCGGCTCGGGCACGCTGTGGCACTGCCACACCTTCTCGATGAAACCAGAGTCTGAGCCCCACTCATCGATGGCGAACAGCTCCGCCGCCCGCTTCCGGCCGCGCCTTCTCGATGTCGCCGATGTGGCCGCGCCGACGCCGCTGTCGTCGAAGGTATGCTGATCAACAGCGCGCTCGGTTTGGGCCACTGACACACACTGACGGGTCAACGCGCCAGCATGCAACGGGATAAGGCCCTACAGAATCGCACCGCCCTGGACGACACCCGCGCTGACAGCTGCGACCGGCCGCCACCGGCGACAGATCCGCGAGGGTCTCAACGCGCCCGGTGGGCAGCACCACCAACCACCCCGGCGCCGTCGGAACGAACGCGTGTGCCACCCGCCGAGTGCTCCGTGACCAGCACCCGTTCCCGCACCGGGAGCAGCCTCGCCCGCCGCAGTCCTGCGACACGAGAA
>JBPYES010000478.1:0-4559 GCA_051984825.1 Jatrophihabitantaceae bacterium | reverse complement strand
GGGCCCGCAGACGTCGCTCTGCCCGGACGCTCCGGCGCGGGCCTGCGCGGCACGGCGGCAAATGTCCGGGTAGCCGCTCCCAGGGCGCGATATCCCGTCCGGCCGGCGTGGAACACGCCACGCTGGATTGGCGTGCGCAGCCGCAGCCGGCCGAGCAGCGGCGAGCCGGCGGCTTTGGTCAGGGCGGTAAGACCCAAACCCATCAGATCGCGACTGTTGCGTGGTGTCACAGCAACATGCTGGCGCAGGTTACTTGCGAGTAGCAAGCCGTCCTGCCTGGAACTTCGACGAGGTCCCTATCGTTAGCGGGCAAGGGGCAACGTCCATAGGAGGCAGCCAGCCGTGACCAACGCCGTTCTCACCAAGTACGCGGAGAAGACGTCCGTACGTCAGCCTCCGACGGTCGGCGACCTGGAGCAGACCTACCGGCAGCCCTCCTACGGCGGTCCGACGCCGCCGCCCGCCGACATCACGAAGGGGTACGGCGGCCGTGGGTTCGGCGGCGGTATCCCAGCCGCGCCGACGCGGTACATGACGCTCGACGACGTCATCGTGCGCACCGGCGCGATGCTCGGCATGCTGTTCCTCGCCGGCGCCGCCACCTGGGTACTCACGCCGACCAGTGCAGCCGGTGGGCTGATCGCCGTCGGCCTGCTCGGCGGCTTGGGGCTCGGCCTGTACATGGCATTCACGATGCGGGCCAACGCGGTCACCGCGTTGGCGTACGCGGCGCTCCAGGGTGTGGCGCTAGGCGCCATCAGCCGCGCGTTCGAGGCCCGTTGGCCAGGCGTCGTCGTCCAGGCACTCACGGGCACGGTGTTGGTCGCGGGCGGCATGCTCGTCGCGTATCGCATAGGCGCGATCCGGGTCACGCCGCGGTTCACCAAGATCGTGTTTGCATCGACGCTCGGCGTGCTCGGCTTGATGATCGTCAACCTCGTCGCGTACTTGTTCCACCCGGGTGGGCTGGGGCTACGCGACGGCGGCGCGGTCGCGATCCTGTTCAGCCTGCTGTGCATCGGCATCGCGGCGATGAACCTCGCGGTTGACTTCGAGGTGATCCAGCAGGGCATCCGCAACGGCGCCGACGAGAAGTTCGCCTGGTACGCATCGTTCGGCCTGGTCGTGACGCTCGTGTGGCTCTACCTCGAGATCCTGCGGCTGCTCGGCTACCTCAGAAACTGACTTAACTCGCCGGCGCTTATGCGCGCCTGCTCCGGCGACGTCGGCACCGGGTCCTGGGGACGGCGCCGGCGCAGACGCGCCCAGCGGCCGCGGCGTCCTTCGGCCTCGCCGTGCACCTCGACGCCCTCGACCTCCGTGCCCGGGCGCGCCGCGGCCTGCACCGCAGCCTTGGCGATGGGACGCGCACGCCGCGTCGTGAACGGGCTCGCCGACCGGGATCGGGTGCGCAGACCCAGGGCGTCCAGGGCAGACGGCAAGATCGCATCCGCCGCGTGTGCATAGCCCTGCGCGGAGGGGTGGAACTGGTCGTCGCTGAACAGCTCGGCCCGCTCTGAGAAAAGCGGGCCTAGCAAGTCGCCGAGCGACACGGTGCGCCCGCCGGCCTCGACCACGGAGATGGTCTGCGCGGCGGCGAGGTTGCGTGACAGGCGCCGGGCGATGAAGCGCAGCGGCTGGGCGATCGGGCGGATCGTGCCGAGGTCCGGGCAGGTGCCGACGACCACCTCGGCACCGCTCTCGCGCAGCGCGCGGACCGCATCGCCGAGGTAGCGCACCGACTCGGCCGGCTTGATCCGGTGCGTGACGTCGTTGGTGCCGATCACGATCACCGCCAGGTCGCGGTGATCGAGCACCCGTGCCACCTGCTCAGGCAGTGCCCGCGACTCGGCGCCCACCACGGCCACGTTCGTCAGATGCACCGGGCGCCGCGCGACTGCGGAGATGCCGATGGCGATACGCACGCCGGGCGTCTCGACGTCGCGGTGTACGCCGTAGCCGACCGCCCCGGAATCGCCCAGCATGACCATCCGGACCGGCGGCAGGGTCGGATCCACCCCGGCGGCCGTCCAGGTCGTGTCGTGCGACACGGGGGGATCGATCTCGGCGGGCCGGATGCGCCGTCGTGCCAGCTTGCTTTCACCCACGATCACGCCGTACAGGGCCGCGCCGCCCACAACTCCGAGCAGGCCAACGCCACCACCGCCGTAAGCGGCGGCCGTCGCGATACGTCGCGCTCGCCCAACTCGGCTCATGCACCACCTCTCTTGAGTGCGCCCCGCGCCCTCGAACTTCTGAGGTTAACCTCTGCCCCATGGGTTACTACGAGTCGTTGGTCGACCTGATCGGCAACACCCCACTGGTGCGGCTGCGCAGCGTCACGCAGGGTCTGGACGCGACAGTGCTGGCGAAGGTCGAGTACTTCAACCCGGGCGGATCGGTGAAGGACCGCATCGCCGTCCGCATGATCGACGCCGCGGAGCAGTCGGGTGAGCTCAGGCCGGGCGGCACCATCGTCGAGCCGACATCGGGCAACACCGGCATAGGTCTCGCCATCGTTGCGCAGCAGCGCGGCTATCGGTGCATCTTCGTGTGCCCGGACAAGGTCAGCACCGACAAGATCAATACGCTGCGCGCGTACGGCGCGGAGGTCGTGGTATGCCCGACGGCGGTAGCCCCCGAGGACCCACGCTCGTACTACACCGTCTCGGACCGGCTGGCCCGCGAAACCCCCGGCGGCTGGAAGCCCGACCAGTACGCCAATCCCAACAACCCGCTCTCACATTACGAGACGACCGGGCCGGAGCTCTGGGAGCAGACCGAGGGACGCATCACGCATTTCGTCGCCGGCGTGGGCACCGGAGGCACGGTCAGCGGCGTCGGGCGCTACCTCAAGGACGTCTCGGACGGGCGGGTGCGGATCATCGGCGCGGACCCTGACGGGTCGGTGTACTCGGGCGGCACCGGACGTCCTTACCTGGTCGAGGGCGTCGGGGAGGACTTCTGGCCGACAACCTACGACCGCGGCGTCTGTGACGAGATCATCGCGGTGTCGGACCGCGACTCGTTCGACATGACCCGTCGGCTGGCCCGCGAGGAGGGGATGCTCGTCGGAGGTTCGTGCGGTATGGCGGCCGTGGCGGCGCTGCGCGCGGCGGTGGGCCTGGGCTCGGACGCGATGGTCGTGGTGCTGCTGCCCGACGGTGGCCGTGGCTACCTGTCGAAGATCTTCAACGACCAATGGATGGCGGACTACGGCTTCCTGCAGTCGCCGGGTGAGGTGACGGTGGGTGACGTGCTGCGGCAGAAGTCAGGGGAGGTGCCGCCGCTCGTGCACGTGCACCCGAACGAGACGGTCCGCGAAGCGATCGACATCTTGCGCGAATACGGCGTATCGCAGATGCCGGTGGTGAAGGCCGAGCCGCCCATCACTGCCGGCGAGGTGGTCGGCGCGGTGTCGGAGCGGGCACTGCTCGACGCGCTCTTCGCCGGCAAGGCGTCGCTCGCGGACGGACTGGAAAGGCACATGTCGCCGCCGCTACCCATCATCGGTTCCGGCGAGCGCGTATCGGCCGCGATCGACGCCCTGGGCGCCGCTGACGCCCTGCTCGTGCACATCGACGGGAAGCCCGCCGGAGTGATCACCCGGCAGGACGTCCTCGGCCACCTGACCCAATCCGCCGGATGAGTCGCTGATTCATCCGCGCCAATTTGGCCCGCCGTCTCCGCCCGCGAGGGGCGGATCCGGCGAGCCACGGCAAGCGCCCGAAGGGCGCGCCGGGCGCGGGCTCTTCGCGCGAGCGCTCATCGCGTCGGTGTTGTGTTTGGCCGGTTGCCGGTTGCCGGTTGCCGCTTGCGTGAGGGCTTAGCGCACGACGGCTGGGGCGATGGCCTTGCCAGTGACTCAACCAGGTCGACGCCGCTGTCGAAGTCGCACCGTGCTGGGTAAGTACCGCCATCAGCACCTGCTGGCGGTGCACCGTGAGGATGCCGACGCTGTTCACGAGCCACCGGTCGTCGTCGCCGAGGCCCTCCGGGTTGTCCTCCTCGACCGAGAGCCACCCGTTCTTGTTGGCGAACATCGTGCCGGGATCGGCGATCACCCCGACTCCCCAGCGCTGATCGGACTCGACGCTGCGCATGAAGCCGAGCACGAGCGAGCGACCGTACGTGTGCAGCGGAGCGGGTTGGAGCAGCTTCTGGAGCAGGACGATGCAGTCGGTCGCGCTCGTCTGCGTCAGGCCCTTGAAGTCGGGCTTCGGCCCCGGAATCGTGTGCGTCAGGCCGAGGCGCGGGCGTGAGGCGACCATCCCGTCGCGGCCGCCGATGGCGTAGTAGAGATCCTCGGCGGCGTCGTTGTCGCTGTTCTCGATCATCGTTCGGGCGGTGTCGGTCTCGTCGTCGGAGAGCTGCGTTTCGCGGTCTTGGTGCTGCAGCAGCAGCGTCTCGGGGATGTCCAGCTTGACGACGCTGCCGGTGAGCATGCCGCCGGTGGCTCCGAAGTGGTACGAGGCGCCGGTTGCCGTGTTCAGCGCCGCGGCGGATACCCCGCCCGCCGGGACCTGCGCGGTCAGCGCCTGCACCCGGCGGTCGGCGGC
>JBPYES010000477.1:0-2018 GCA_051984825.1 Jatrophihabitantaceae bacterium | reverse complement strand
ATCGTGGTCATGCGCGGCTCGCTCGCCCCCGACGGCGCGGTGCTGAAGCGGACGGTCGCCGACGACGCGCCGCTTACCTTCCGCGGGCCCGCGAAGGTCGTGCACTCGCGCGAGGAAGGTGTCGCGGCGGCCAAGGCCGGCCGCTTCGCGGCCGGCGACGTCGTGGTGCTCACCGGGCTCGGGCTGCGCGGCTCCCCCGGCATGGGGCTGACCTCGGCGCTGATGTTCGCCATCGACGGCGCAGGACTGTCGACCGAGGTCGCGGTGATCACCGACGGGCAGATGTCCGGGCTGGTCAACGGCGGTCTCGTGGTCGCCGAGGTGGCGCCGGAAGGCGCGGCGGGCGGTCCGCTCGGGCTGGTCCGCGACGGTGACATGATCTCGATCGACGTCGACTCCAGGACGATCGACCTCGACGTCGACCCCGGCGAGCTCGGCCGGCGGCGGGCCGACCTGCCGCCGCTGGCGGCGCCGGCCGGGTGCGGCTGGCTGTCGGTGTACGCGCGGTCTGTCGCGCCGCTCGGCCGCGGCGCGACGCTTGGCGGTATAACTGCGACCAACAGTTAACGGAAGGGCGGGAGCCACGTGCGGGCCGTTCGGTATATAGATAAGGAAACGGGGACGGCCGTCGGCGACGCGCCGGACCCCAGCCCGGGACCCGATGATGTCGTCGTCGCCGTGGAGGCGTGCGGGCTGTGCGGATCCGACGTGCACTCCGTGCAGAACGGGCAGTGCGCTCCCGGGCAGATCCTCGGCCACGAGTTCAGCGGGCGGATCGTGGCGCTCGGCTCCAACGTGACCGGGTGGACCGAGGGGCAGCCGGTGGCCGCCTCCCCGCTCGGGTCGTGCGGCAAGTGCCGGATCTGCGCGCGCGGGCTGGCTTTCCGCTGCCCGGCGGTGCCCAACATCGGGATCACGATCCCCGGCGCGTACGCGGAGTACGTGAAGGTGCCGACCAGGCAGCTGGTGGCGCTGCCCGAGGACCTGCCGGTGGAGATGGGCTCGCACGCCGAGCCGCTGTCGGTGGGGTCGCAGGCAGTGAAGCTGGCGTCGATCGGGCCAGGCGACCCGGTGCTCGTCTACGGCGTGGGGCCCATCGGGCTCTACGTGATCATGGCGCTGAAGCTGGCCGGGGCCGGGCCGATCGTCGCGGCGGGCCGTTCCGCGGGACGGCGCGCGGCGGCCGCGGACGTCGGCGCCGACGTGGTGATCGACACCCGGGAGATGCCGGTGGCCGAGTACGCGAAGCAGTCAGGGATGCTGTTCGCGGCGGCGCTGGAGTGCTCCGCGGCGCCGGGCGCGTTCGGCGAGGTGCTGTCGGTGGTCGAGCCAGGCGGGACGTGCGTTGAGGTCGCGCTGACGCCGGAACCGGTAGGGGTGCCGCTGTTCGCGATCCTCAGCGAGGGGCACCACATCGTCGGGTCGTGCGCGTTCTCCGACGAGACTTACCGCGAATCGGTCGCGCATCTCGTGGCCGGGCGAGTGCCGGTGGACCGGCTGGTGTCTGAGCGGGTGTCGCTGGAGGAAACGCCGGACGCGCTGAAGCGTCTGCAGACGCCCGGATCGCTTGTGCGGATCATCTCCCGTCCACAGAACAGGTAGCAAAGGAGCTTCTCAGGTGGAACAGTTCGCGGGCAAGACGGCCGTCGTCACCGGGGCGGGCAGCGGCATGGGCAAGGCGTTCGCGCAGCGCTGGGGCGCCGAAGGGATGAACATCGTCATCGGCGACATCCAGCAGGACGCGCTGGAGGCGACGGTCGCCGAGCTGGAGTCGGCCGGGGTTCCGGTGCTCGGGCTGCACACCGACGTGTCCAAGATGGCGGACATCGAGGCGCTGGCCGACGCGGCCGAGGAGCGGTTCGGGAAGATCCATCTCGTCCACAACAACGCAGGCGTCGAGGGGTACCTGGACGGGCCGATCTGGGCGGCCACCGCCAAGGACTGGGACTGGACCCTGTCGGTCAACCTGATGTCGGTGATCTACGGCATCAGGACGTTCGTGCCGCGGATGCTGGCGC